>CAYTJW010000821.1:0-2984 GCA_964438135.1 uncultured Thermoanaerobaculia bacterium | reverse complement strand
CACACCCCAGCCCCCTGCGCTGCCGTCCAACCCGCGAATCGCTCAGGTTAGGTCCCACTCTCTCGACGCCTGCGTCAAGGACTGGGGCGCGTCCGCGACCGCCTATGCCAGCTACGTCGCGACCGACGGCGACATCTGGCTGTGGCGGTCGTTCGCGTTTGGCCAGGACTCCACCGCCAGCATCGGCATCACCCACTACGACTACCCCGTCGCGCTCTCGGTCTGGGGGAACCAGGTCCTCGTCGCCTACATCCTCCACACCGCCTCCGGCTCCCTGCGAGCCTGCGTCGCCTCGTCGGTCAACGGCGGCGCCACGTTCCCGGGCGGGCACTGCTTCGGGTCCGAGCCGACCGACCACCGGATGGCTGACGTGACCCTGCGCAAGGGGGCCGGGGCCGCGGTGTTCTACCAGTCGGGCCTCGACCACGGTCTCTACATGAGCCACTCCCCGGCCGGGGAGACCGGCAGCTGGTCAGAGCCGGTGCGCTGCAACGACACCGATCTCCGCCTCGGCTCCGGCAGCACCGTCGAGCGTCTGGCCACGGGCGGCTGGGGGGCGCTGACAACGGTCGGCTCCGCCCACCTCCTCTACTTCGACCTCACCCCCATGCTCAGCCGCATCAGCTTCGAGACCGGCGACACCACCGGCTGGAGCAGCGTGGTGCAGTGACCGCCGGTGCCCCCGGTGTCAGGGGCTCCATGCTGGCGCTTTCCCGATCACTGCCGCCGGCGTCACCCCGCGTCACGGCGCCACCGCCGACCACGCCGCGACGCCCCCCGACTCGAAGTCGTCGGCGAACAGGGCCAGGTCGATCTCGAGCTCGATGAAGTCACCGGGGCCGGCGACCCAGACCCCGCCGAAGTCCGCCCACACCGCCTCCGAGTCGTAGCCGGTGACGATCTGCTCGACGTACGCCACCCCGGCGCTGACCGACACCAGGCGATAGCCGCCGAATGGCGGCAGCTCGCGGTTGGCGTCGGTGAAGCGCCAGCCGTTGAAGGTCAGCTCGTTCCAGGCCGTCGTGCTGGTGAAGGCGAAGCGGACCGAGCTGGGCCCGAGGTCGATCTCCCAGTTGACGTGGAGGTGCTGGGCCGGGACCTCGACCCCCTCGCCGACGACCACCTGGTGCGAGTCGATCACCTCGGGGGCGAGCCACTCGGCCGTCAGGGCGTGGCCGTAGAGACCCTGGGCCGCGGCCGGCGCAGGCCCCCCGCCGAGGACCGCGACGCCCACGGCGAGAGCCGCGGCGAGCCACGTCGGCTTCCCCATCCGTTCCTCCCTGCCGCGCCCCTGTTCCCTCGTCGAACCGCGCTGCTGCCCAGTATGCCGTCCGCGCCACGCCCCGCTCTCGCGGCGGCAGTCGCGCCGGCGGCGCTGCGGTGCCGACATCCCGGCACGTCCCCGCTCCCCGGTGGCGGCCGACCTCGGCGTTGGACGGATCGCGCGCGGGCCGTCGGGTGCTCGCGAGCGCCATCCCCCAGGCCCGGGCCCCCGGCCGCGGGTCAGAAGCTGGTCGCCGACCAGCCGGTGGTGAAACCGGACTCGAAGCTATGGCTGACCAGCTCGCCGAAGGCCGCTTCGACGGCGCCGACATCGCGGATGGGATTGCCGTCGCCGTCGCCGTCCTGGGGGCGGCGGAGGAGCCTCTGGTCGTACCCCCCGCCCTGGGGGTGGGCTCCTGGGAAGTCGACCGCCAGGCTCCCCGCCCCGAAGCGGTGGGTCATGGTCGGGCCGCCGTTCCAGGCCAGCGGCTCGACCTGGGTGGTGACCACGTTGGTGAGGTCCGAGCTGCCGAGGTGGCAGGTGTCGCCCGAGCTCTCCAGGTTGCCGCCGTTGGTCACCCAGGTGCCGAGCGCCGAGCACTGGCCGAGGATGGCGGTGTTGGTCAGCTCGACGTGCCCCTGGAGGCCGTTGAGAATGGCGATGCCGAGGGGCTGGAACAGGGTCGCCTCCCGCAGCTGCACCTCGCCGAGGACGAAGACCCCGGGCGAGCTCTCGCTGGAGAAGTTGCCGCTGATGGTCGCGTTGTCGAGGTGCGAGGCGCCGACGACGTACACCGCCCCGCCGTAGGGTGCCGAGTTGCCGACGACGGTCGAGAAGATGAGGTTGCTGTTGGCGCTCGCGTCGCGGACCGCCAGCCCGCCGCCGCCGCCGGTCGCGGAGCAGTCGGAGACCGTGGACATGGACAGCGTGAAGCCGGCGCCCGGCCCCGAGTAGTCGACGCCGCCGCCGTAGAGGTCGGGAGCGGCGCCGGTCGAGTTGCCCGTGATCTCGCACGAGTAGATGTAGCTCCCGAGGCCCTCATCCCAGATGCCTCCGCCGCCGTCGCCCCCCTGGGCCGGATGGCCGCCGCCGGTGATGGTGAGACCCTGGAAGATGGCGTGGGCACCGGGCAGGACGTGGAAGACCCGGTCCAGCCCCTGGGCGTCGACGACGGTGACGCCGGGGCCGCTGCCGTGGATCCGGGTGCTCGTGCCGACGTCGGTGATGTCGAGGTCGCCGGTCAGGGCGAGGTTTTCGCCGACCCCGGCGATGGTGAGGGCGAAGGTGCCGCTCCCCAGGTAGACGTGGTCCTCCCCCGGGTTGCTGTTGGCCGCCAGGATCGCCGCCCGCAGCGAGCAGTCGCCCGGCAGACAGGGACCCGTGTCGTCGGTGGTCTTCGTCACCCGGTAGTCGGCGGCGCCGCTGGGGAGCACCGCCCCCAGGGCGAGCGCGAGGGCGCACGAGATCCTCACTGCACGCGCGACCGCGCTTGTTCCGATCGCGAGCCTGGTGACCATGGGCCTCTCCCTTCGTCCGCCGCCGCCCGTCGGCCGCGCGGCACGGTGCTCGCGGTGGAGCATGGGCCCGGGAGGACCCGAGCGGTATCGCATGAAGATGCGGTCTTTCCGCGACCGCGCCGGGCCCCCCCGGCGCCTAGGGATAGGGATTGGGTGCGGCTCTTCTGCAGCAGCGACGGCTGACAGTTGACGAGGGAAGATGG
>CAYTJW010000820.1:0-2985 GCA_964438135.1 uncultured Thermoanaerobaculia bacterium | reverse complement strand
CACCGCGGCCGCGACCGCCGCCCGAGGGTCGGCCGCGCCGGCCAGCTCGACCAGCTCGACCTGGTGGCCGGCGGCGCGGGTGGCGGACGCGACGTGGGCCAGGCCGAGCGGCGGCGCCGGCAGGTTGACGCGCTCGGTCGAGGCGGAGAGAAGCAGCACGCGCACGCGAGCCCCCTTGCCGACGATGCACCAGTCGGGGGTCGCCCGCAAGGGGACGCGCGGCGGCGACCGCCACGTGACACCGTGGCCATTCCGGGCTAGCCTTTCGCCATGGCGCAGGGTCGCGCGGCGCGGCGGTCGGGACCGGTGGCGGCGGGGGTGCTGGCGCTCCTCCTGGCCCTGGCGGGGCTCGCGGCCGGCGAGGAGATCCGGCTGACCTTCATCGGCGTGGCCCTCGACAACGAGACGCGGCAGGCGGACCGCGAGCTGCAGGACTACCTCTACCGCCGGGCCGGGGTCAGCCTGGTGCCGGAGGAGCTGGAGTACGAGCTGGTGGTCGAGCGGCTGGCGGCGTGGCAGGAGGCGGACGGTTTCTACCTCGCCCGCACCACCCCCTACGTCCACGTCGCGGCCGAGATGCTCGGCGCCCGTCTCGAGACGCTGGCGACCTACGTCAGCACCATCACCGGCCGCCGCACCTACAACGCCTACCTGGTGGTGAGCCGGCGGGCCTTCCCCTCCGAGCCGTCGCTCGACGACGTGGTCCGGTTCCTGGCCGACCACCCCGACCGCGCCGGCTTCGTCTACCACAGCCAGTTCTCGACCTCGAGCTTCTTCCTGCCGTCGCTGTTCTTCCGCTCCCGCAAGATCTACCACATGCCGGCCCGGACCGAGTCGCTGGTGGCGATCGCGGCGCACCAGACCGGCGACGGCTCGAGCTCGCGCCTGGTGGAGATGGTGGCGCGGGGGGAGGCGGACCTGGCGGCGGTGTGGGACGGGACCAAGCAGAAGTTCGCGGCCGGCTCGGCCGGCGGGGCGACCGGCGGCCAGGTCTGGTTCGTGGCCCTGCCCGACCCGCTGCCCAACGACCTCCTGGTCTGCTCGGCGACCCTGCCGGAGGAGGTCAAGGGCCGCCTGCGCGAGGCGATCCGGGCGATGCGGCCGGACGAGATCTCGGCCGGCGACTTCCAGACCTGGCACGAGATCCGCGAGGCGACCGACGCCCGGCTGGCGCTGGCCGGGCTGCGCTGGCTCGCCCGCGAGCGGCCGGCACCGGTGACGGTCGAGGTGGCGCTGCAGCCGGGGGCGCTGGCCCCGGAGGCGGCGTCCCGCCTGCTCGAGGCCCTGCGCCAGGCGGTGCGCTTCTCGGCCAGCGAGCTGGTGCTGTACGACCCCGACTTCCACGAGCACGTCGACTTCACCTGGAGCTGCCGGCTGACCCACGACGGGGCGCTCGAGCTCGCGAGCTCGATCCCCGGCAGCGGCGTCCCCGACCAGGTCTTCCAGCTCAGCTTCCGCGACCCCGAGGACCTGACCCGGCGGGTGGTGGCGCTGATCACCGGCCGGTTGCACCGGATCCGGTACCTCTGGCTCTACAGCGGCCGGCCGCCGGTGGTGATCCGCGACCTGGACCTGTCGCTGCCGGCCGGCGCCGAGGTCAAGGTGCAGCGGGTCAGCTGGCTCGACCCGGAGCGCAACGACTTCCGCGCCGGGCCGATGTTCCCGGCCCGCATCGTCGCCTCCAGCTTCCACACCTACCAGCTCGACGAGACCGACTTCCCCCCCGCGGCCGACGGCCTCGACTTCGACCCCCTCTGCAACGTCGCCTACCGGGTGGTGCTGCTGCGCCTCGACCGGGAGCGGGCCCTGTTCCGGGCGCTGACGGTGGCCTTCGTGCTGCTGCTCCTCGCCGCCGCGGTGCTGGCGGTGGCCGCGGGAGTCCGCCGGCCACCGCCCCCGGCGGGGCCCCCACGGTCCTCGCGGCCGTCGCGGCCGTCGAGCGAGACCGGCCTGCCGACCCAGCGGACATGAGCGACGACGGTCTCTTCCCGGCAGCGCTCGAGGTCGGCCGGACCGTCTCCCACTACCGCATTCTCGGCCGGCTCGGCCGCGGCGGCATGGGCGAGGTGTTCCTCGCCGAGGACCTGACCCTGGGCCGGCGGGTGGCGCTCAAGGCGCTGCCGCCCGAGCTCGTGGTCGACGTCGAGCGGCTGCGCCGCTTCCAGCGCGAGGCGCGGGCGGTGGCCGCCCTCAGCCACCCCAACATCGTCACCGTCTACGCGGTGGAGCAGGCCGAGGGTCACCACGTCCTGGCCATGGAGCTGGTGGAGGGGGAGACGCTGCGCCAGATCATCCCCCGCCAGGGTCTCGAGCTGGAGCGGCTGCTGGCGTTCGCCGTGCCGCTGGCCGAGGCGCTGGCGGCGGCCCACGAGCGGGGCGTGACCCATCGCGACCTCAAGCCCGAGAACATCATGGTGACGTCCTCCGGCCTGCTCAAGGTGCTCGACTTCGGCCTCGCCAAGGTGGAGCGATCCGAGGGCGCCTCGACCGCCACCGGCGACCAGCTGACCCGCGAGGGCTGCATGGTCGGGACCGTGCCCTACATGTCGCCGGAGCAGGTCCAGGGCCGGCCGGTCGAGCCCAGCTCGGACGTGTTCTCGCTCGGGGTGGTGCTGTTCGAGATGGCGAGCGGCTGCCGGCCGTTCGCGGGCGAGACGGTGGCCGAGCTGGTGTCCGCGATCCTGCGCGACCCGCCGCCCCGCCTCGCCGAGCTGCGGCCGGACAGCCCCCCCGAGCTCGCCGAGCTGGTCGAGCGCTGCCTGGACAAGACGCCCGCCCGCCGGCCCGGGGCGGCCGAGGTGGCGCGGACGCTGGCCGAGCTGCGGCGAGGCCTGGAGCTGGAGAGGGCGCTGTCGAGCGGCGGCCCGTCCCGACCCCGCGCCAGCGGCAGCGGGCGCGCGCCCCGCGCCGGGGGCAGCCCCCACCGCCGGGCGCTGGCCCCCAAGCCGGGGCGGCTCGCGGGGGGGGGGCTGGTGTTCGCCGGGA
>CAYTJW010000819.1:0-2988 GCA_964438135.1 uncultured Thermoanaerobaculia bacterium | reverse complement strand
CGAGACGTCCAGTGCATGGCAGACCATGCTCACGTGGTAGCCTGGCAGCGCGACGAAGGAGCAGAATGTCAAGAGTGACGTACCTGGCACCGATCAGGAAGTATCAAGAGCGACGGAGCTTGCGTTGATCAAGCGGCACCTCGTGCTTCGTGCGTTCCTTCTGTTTGGGCTACCCCTCTATGGTCTGCATGGTCTAGGTGCCGGCTTCTCCCAGTGGGCTCGGCTGTCCACCTATCACTGGGAGGCTGTGCGGGTTCCGGAAATTCTGAGCGCTCGGTTCCAGAAATTCTGACTGGTTCGTAGGTGGAGTCAAGGGGTGGTTGGGGCAGGTGCCTGGTGCGGTAGGAGGGACCGTCGAGGAGGAGGAGCTGGCCGCGCTCGAGGGTGCGGTCGACGATGGTCTCGGCGAGGTCGGGGTCGTGGAGGACGGCGCCCCACTGGGTGAAGGGTGACTTGTTGGTGGTGAAGATGATGGGGCGGCGCTTGAGGTGGCGCTCGTTGACGACGTGGAAGAGCACGTTGGCGGCGTCGTCGCCGTAGGTCAGGTAGCCGACCTCATCGACGACCAGGACGGCCGGGTGGAGATAGGCGGCGAGGGCGTCGCGGAGGCGGCCGTCACGGGAGGCGCGGGAGAGGTCATCGATGAGGTGGGCGGCGGTGACGAAGCGGGCGGAGAAGCCGTTCTGGATGGCCCGATAGGCGATGGCGACAGCGAGATGGGTCTTGCCGCGGCCGGTGCGACCGAGGAGGATGGCGTTGCGGCCCTCGGAGACCAGCTCGGGGACGAGGAAGACATTGAGGAGACGGCGTTTGAGGGACTTCTGGAACGAGAAGTCGAAGTCGTCGATCGCCTTGAGGAAGGGAAAGCCGGCGGCGCGGACCTCGCGGGAGAGCCTGGTCTGCTGACGGTGGGCGACCTCCTCGGCGAGGAGGGTGGCGAGGAGCTGACGAGCCGGCCAGCTTTCGGTATCGGCCCTGGCGACGAGGTCGGGCCAGACGCGGCGGGTGTTGGCGAGGTGGAGCCGCTTGAGCAAGCCGTCGATATCGAGGGTCGTTGGGTCGAGGACGAGATCGGGCCTGAGGTCGGTCATGGCCGCACCTCCGTGCGCGAGCCAGGGCGTGGAGAGGGCGGGTGGCCGAGGCAGGAGGCGACGAAGCCGACCGACGGCTCGCCGGACGCGAGCGCGGCGCGGAACGAGCGGTCGAGCGCCTCGGGGCCGTAGGCCTGGAGGAAGTCGTGGAGCGTGTCGACCTCGGCGGCCCAGGCATAGGGCGTGCGGTGGACCAACTCGGTGAGGAAACGGACGGCCGCGTCGCCGACCTCGAAGATCTGCTGGCGCTTGAGGTAGCGCTTGCCACGGCGGCCCGAGATCGCGGCCAGGTGAGCGGCGCGGTGCTCGGGCAGGCGTGAGACCTGGCGGTGGCCGTGCAGCCGGGCGTGCGTGGCCTGGTAGCGACCGACCACGATGCGGACCCGGTCACGGAAGAGGTAGAGCGTGCCGGAGAGCCCGGCGGCCTCCGGCGGCATCGAGTAGCTGTGGGTCTGGAAGACCACCTCGGCGGTCGGGCCGACGTGGACCGGGAGACGCAGCGCCAGGTCGGCTGGGGCGACGCGGGGCGCCCGGAGCCGGGGCAGCTCCTGCTGCCGGCGCTCGGCTGGGATCACCCCGGTGGCCCGGCTCGGCGTGCGCGCATTGACCTCCTCCACCCACGCCGCGAGCTGAGCCAGGAGGTCGTCGAGGTCAGCAAAGCGGCGCTGCTTGAAGAACGAGCCCTTGACCCAGCCGACCAAGCTCTCGACGGCGCCCTTCTGGTTGCCGGAGTTGGGCCAGCACACCTCGGCGGTGAAGCCGAGCTCCAGGGCAGCGTAGGCGAAGGTGGGATTCCACTCGGTGACCTCACCGGCTTTGTTCCACTTCAGCGCCACCGTCTTGGGGCGGTCGAAGACGGCGCACAGCGGCACCCCGCCGAAGGCGACGAAGTGGTCGGCCAGCGCCCGGATCAGGGTCTCCGCGGTCTCGTCCGGCACCAGCGTCACCTCGACCCAGCGCGACCACTTTAGGCGCGAGGCAAAGAAGCGGACCCGCCGTGTTGAGCCGTCGAGGAAGGTCACATCCACCTGGCCGAAGTCATGTTGGGAGAACTCCCCGGGCAGCCCCTCGAAGCGCATCTCGACGGCCGTCTTCACTGGCCGCACGGAGGCGACGAGCGCGTACATCGCGCTCTTGCCGCCGGTGTACCCGGCCAGACGCGCCCGGCGCAGCACCTCCAGGGACATCAGGCCGGGCTCCGTCTCGAGGATGCTACGGACCACGTCCTGGTACGGCCCGGCCGTGCTCGGCCGGCCGATGCGGCGCACCTGCCGTTCCGCACCATCATCAACGTGCTGCACGGCGGCCTCCCTGGCGATGCGGCGCACCGCAGAAACCGAGATTCCGGAAAAGCTGGCCACCTCCGCCTGCGTGTGCCCGGCTCCCAGAAGTACCTGGACCTCGTGTCGCTTCAGCAGTCCGATCACAGAGCGCGCCTCCCCGTCGATCTCTGTAACCGAAGCAGCCTCGTGGACGTCGGCCCCTGCCGCGGCTGCCGGGGGCCATGGAAAACCTGTGGACGCCCCCGCACCCCCACCCGCTCGCCCACAGGTTTCCCACCGCCCCCTTGGAAAGCCGCTGCGCGTCTTTCCACAGCCGCTTGGAAAGCCCGCACGCGGGCTTCCCACAGGGGCTTCGCCCGCGGCGACGACGACGATGCACGCACGCACTGGGATCAACGACAACAACAGACCCATCAGCCGTGTGCCGCACCGTGACACCACGAGCTGCCACACGTTCCCCAGTTCGCCTGCCAGTCACGACCGACCTCCTTCCGGAAAGTGCTCAGAATTTCCGGAATCCGACCGGTCAGAATTTCCGGAACTGGCAGCAGTCGGCATGGGCGGCGCGGATTCTCACGTCGTTTGTCTCGGTCTCGGTGCCAGGTCCGGCACTC
>CAYTJW010000818.1:0-2989 GCA_964438135.1 uncultured Thermoanaerobaculia bacterium | reverse complement strand
GCCTGGGAGGCCGCCCGCGACGAGCTGCGGCCGCGCGTCGAGCGGTCCACCAGCGCCGCCGAGACGCGGGCGGTGGTCGACGAGCTGCTCGGCCGCCTCGGTCAGTCGCACTTCGCCCTGCTCCCCGCCCCCCTCTACCAGGACCTCGGCAGCCCCGACGGGGAGGGCCGTACCGCCGGCGGCGGGGTCGCCGGCTTCGACCTGCGCCTGGTCGGCGGCAGCGCGGTGGTGAGCCGGGTGCGGCCGGACGCGCCGGCCGCCCGGTTGGGGGTGAAGCCGGGGTGGTCGGTGGTGGCGGTGCGCGGCGAGCCGCTGGCGCCGGTCATCGCCCGCCTCGCCGGCGCCGACCCGGGCCGGCCCGGCGCGGAGCTGCTGGCGGTCACCGCCCTCGGTTCCCGCCTGGCGGGCGGCGTGGGCGAGGCCGTGCCCCTGACCTTCCTCGACGGCAGCGACCGGGAGGTGGCGCTCGAGGTGCCGCTCGCGGCCGAGAAGGGCTCGACCGTCCGCCTCGGCTACCTGCCGCCGATGTCGGTCTGGCTCGAGTCGCGCCGGCTCGAGTCCGGCGTCGGCCTGATCGCCTTCAACGCCTTCCTCGACCCGGCCGCCACCATGCCGCGCTTCGCCGCCGCGGTCGAGTCGTTCGCCGACGCGCCAGGCATCGTCCTGGACCTGCGCGGCAACCCGGGCGGCATCGGCGGCATGGCCATGGGCATGGCCGGCTGGTTCCTGGAGCAGAGCGGGCAGCGGCTCGGCACCATGGTCACCCGCGACGCGTCCCTGGCCTTCGTCGTCTACCCGCGGCCGCGGCCCTTCCGGGGCCCCCTGGCGGTCCTGGTCGACGGCCTCTCCGCCTCGACCGCCGAGATCCTCGCCGCCGGCCTGCGCGACCTCGGCCGGGCGCGGGTCTTCGGCGGCCGCACCGCCGGCATGGCCCTGCCGTCGCGCATCGACCAGCTCGCCAACGGCGACGGCTTCCAGTACGCCATCGCCGGCTACACCTCGGCCGCCGGTCGCGCCCTCGAGGGCAACGGCGTGCTGCCCGACGAGGAGGTGCCACTCGACCGCCCCGCCCTGCTCGCCGGCCGCGACCCCGCCCTCGACGCGGCGGTGTCCTGGATCCGATCCCGGGCCCGGGCGGCCGACGAGCCGGGCCGAACCGCGGAGGAACGCCCATGACCCGAGCCCTGGTTGCCTGTCTCGCCCTCTCCTGCCTGGCCGCGCCGGTCGCCGCCGGGGACGACGCCCTGCCCACGGCCGAGGCGGTGCTCGACGCCTACGCCCGGGCGATGGGCGGGGCCGAGGCCTACGCCAGGGTCAACACCATGGTGGCGCGGGGCCGGCTCGAGATCGTCGGCATGGGGGTGAGCGGCCCGCTCACCCTCTCCATCGCCCGCCCTGCCTCGAGCGCGGTGGTGTTCCGGGCCGAGGCGCTGGGCAGCGTCCGCTCGGGCACCAACGGCGACATCGCCTGGGAGGTGTCCGACCTGCAGGGCGCGCGCCTGCTCGAGGGCGCGGAGAAGGCCTTCGCCATCCGCTCAGGCCTCCTCGACGCCCCGGTCCGCTGGCGCGAGCTCTACCCGAAGGTGGACCTGCTCGGCGTCGAGACCGTCGACGGCGTCGAGTGCTACGCGCTCCGCCTCGAGCCGGCCGAGGGCGCGCCCGAGACCTGGTACGTCGAGCGCGCGACCTCGCTGCTGCGCAAGTCGACCACGACCCTGAGCCACGCCATGGGCGAGATCCCGGTCGAGGCCACCACCTCGGACTACCGCCGCGTCGACGGGGTGATGGTGCCCTTCGTGGCGAGCCAGAAGATGCTGATGCAGGAGATGCGCACCGTGCTCGACTCGGTCGAGCTCAACGTCGCCATCCCGCCGGAGGCGCTGGCGGTGCCGCCCGAGGTGGCGGCGCTGATCGCCGCGCAAGGGGGCGAGCGGCAAGGGGCGAGGGGCGAGTAGCGAGTAGCGAGTAGCGAGTAGCGAGTAGCGAGTAGCGAGTAGCGAGTGGCGAGTGGCGAGTGGCGAGTGGCGAGTGGCGAGTGGAGGGCAGGGCGGAGGGAGATGGTCCGGGTCAGCGTCGTCGTCCCGTCGTACAACCACGCCGGCTTCGTCGGCGAGGCCCTCGACAGCGTGCTCGGCGGGGATTTCTCCGACCTCGAGGTGATCCTGGTCGACGACGGCTCCACCGACGCGACCCTCGAGCGCCTCGAGCGGTTCCACGGCGAACCCCGCCTCGCGGTCCACACCCAGGCCAACCAGGGCGCCCACGCCGCCCTCAACCGCGGGCTCGAGCTCGCCCGCGGCGAGACGGTGTTCATCCTCAACTCCGACGACGCCTACGCCCCGGGCAGGGTCGCGCGCCTGCTCGAGCGCCTGGCCGACCCGGGGGTCGCCTTCGCCTGCTCCTGGGTCGAGGTGGTCGACGGCCACGGCCGCACCCTCGGCGTCAAGCACGGGCCCCACGACCTGCTGCCGCCGTGGGCCCAGCGGCACGGCTCGCCGCTGACCGCGACCGGCGACCTCCACCTCGCCCTGCTCGAGGCCAACTTCGTCGCCACCACCTCCAACCTCGCCTTCGACCGGGAGCTGGTCGACCGCCACGGGCTCCGCTTCCTGCCGCTGCGCTACTGCCACGACTGGGCCTTCGCCCTGGATGCCTGCGCCCACGGCCGCCCGGAGCTGGTGGCCGAGCCGCTGCTGCGCTACCGGGTGCACGGCGCCAACACCATCGCCGAGGGCGACCGGGCGGCCGACGGGCAGGGCCTGATGCGCTTCGAGGTGCTGTGGGTGGTGGCCCGCCACGCCCTCCAGGCGTGCCGTCTCGCGGCCGGCCGCGGCCTCGCGGAGGCCGACCTCGAGCGGCGCCGGGCCCGCGCCCTGCCCCGCTTCGGGCCGGACGCGATCCTCGACCAGCTGCTGCTGCTGCGCGGTGGCGACGAGCGACCCCCGCCCGCCTACGAGGCGCTGCTCGACCCCGCCCACCCCTTCCGCCG
>CAYTJW010000817.1:0-2992 GCA_964438135.1 uncultured Thermoanaerobaculia bacterium | reverse complement strand
GGCCGGCGCCGAGCTCGACCGCGGCCCAGCCGAGCGCCTCGCCGTCGACCGCCGCCACGAAGCCGCCCGCGCTCGCCTCGACCGGCACCTCGAGCGCCGGTCGCGCCAGGCGGTCCGGGTCCGGGTCGCCGCCGTGGGTCCGCACCATGAGCTCCCAGGCGCCGAGAGCGCTGCCGTCGGCCAGGGCATTCTCCAACCGCTGCCGGGCCACTGCCCGGTCGTGGCCCCGCAGCGCCATCGCCTCCTCGGCCAGGCGCACGGTCAGGGCGCGCAGGCGCTGGTCGCCGCCGCCGGCCAGGACCGCCAGCGCCGCGCGCACCTCGACCGCGTTGCCGAGCGCCGCACCGAGCGGCTGGCTCATGTCGGTGACCAGCGCCTCGCAGGCGATGCCACCGGCCCGGGCCACGGTGCGCAGGGCGAGGGCGAGCTCGCGCGCCGCGGCCGGCGTCTTGCGGAAGGCGCCGCTGCCGCACTTGACGTCCAGCACCAGCGTGGCCGCGCCGAGGGCGAGCTTCTTGGACATGATCGAGGCGACGATCAGGGGCAGCGACGGGACCGTGCCGGTGACGTCGCGCAGGGCGTAGAGCACGCGGTCGGCCGGCGCCACCGCCGGGGTCTGGGCGACGATGGCGGCGCCGCAGCGGTCGAGCAGCGCGAGCAGCCCGGCGCGGTCGTGCTCGGTCGAGAACCCGGGGATGGCGGCGAGCTTGTCGAGCGTCCCCTGCGAGTGGCCGAGGCCGCGCCCGGCCATCATCGCCACCGGCACGCCGAGCGACGCCAGGAGCGGCGCCAGCACCAGCGACACGGTGTCGCCGACGCCGCCGGTGGAGTGCTTGTCGACCGCCTCGGGCCGGAGCTGGCCGAGCTGCCAGGACTCGCCCGAGCGGAGCATCTCCTCGGTCAGCCACCCGGTCTCCTCGTCGCTCATGCCGCGGCAGCAGATCGCCATCAGCAGCGCCGCGATCTGCTCGCGCGGCAGGGACCCGGAGCAGGCGCCCGCCACCAGCTCGCGGACGTCGTCGCGGCCGAGGGCGGCCCCGTCACGCTTGCGCGCGATGACCTCGACGAAGCTCATCGCGCGACCCTAGCCGAGCTCTTGCAGGCGCTGCTGGGCGGGGAACCGGTAGGGGGACTCGGGGAACTCCTCGACCAGGCGCTCGAGATGGGGCTTGGCCTCGGCCGGCTTGTCCTCGCGCAGCAGCAGCATGCCCAGCTCGTAGAGCGCGGTGTCGCGCGGCAGCTCCGGGGCCGCCGCCGTGACCATCGCCTGGAGCTCGGCGGCCACCTCGGCGGTCTGCCCGGAGGCCACCCGCAGCATCATCAGGTCGAAGGTGGCCATGCGGCCGACGGCCGTGCCCGCGCGCCGCCCGGCCAGCTCCTGCAGCGCCGCCCTGGCGGTCTCCGTCTGGCCGCGGCCGAGCTCGATCCGGGCCAGGTAGAGGCGGGCGACGTCGGCCTGACCGCTGCCGCCGTGCCGATCCACCACCTCCTTGAAGAGCGGCTCGGCCGCCTCGGGGCTGCCCGGCGCCTCGGCCGTGCCCTCGGCTGCCGACACCGCCCGGTAGAGCAGGTAGGAGGCGTCCTGGGAGCGGCCGCCCAGCCAGGTCGCGGCGCCCCACCACAGCAGGACCACCGCCGCCAGTGCCCCGACCCCCCACGCCACCGGCCGCCAGTTCGCCTGGGCCCAGTGCAGGCACTCGTCGAAAATCGTAACGAACTCGTCTTCTTTCAGCATCTTGCGGGTCACTCGTCGGGCCATTCGTCGCCTCCAGCGCGGCCGGGCCCCACACTCTAGCGAGGTCCTCCCGGCGGGTCAAGGCGCGGCGACCAGCGATCAGCTCTCAGCGATCAGCGGTCAGCTCCCCCGCCCGCCCGGTCGGGCTCGGGCGGAGCTGGCTCGGCCGGGTCCCGCCACAGCCGAGCCAGGGGCCGCCGGCGCAGCAGCCAGAGCGCCACCATGTGCCCCAGCAGCGCCCCCGCCACCACGTCCGACAGGAAGTGCTGGTGCTTGACCACCCGGTTCGCCGCGCTGGCGCCGGCGACCGCGTAGGCCACCGCCCGCGCCGGCGGGTAGAAGGCGGCCAGGCAGGTGGCCGAGGCGAAGGCGCTGACGGTGTGGCCGGAGGGGAACGACTGGTAGGGGGCGAAGCGCAGCCCCGCCCGCGGGCCGCGGAACGCCATCCGCTCCTGACCCACCGGCTGGTCCAGGTGGGACGGCCGCTCGCGCCCGGTCGCCGCCTTCACCACCGCGCCGGCGGCGCTCGCCGCCGTCACCGCCAGCCACAGCACCGCCGCCCGCCGCCAGCCGCGGCGGTCGAGCAGGGCCACCACCAGCCCCACCACCACGGTGCCGATCCCCGAGGACAGGAACTTGGCCGCGGTCAGCGCCTCCCGCACCTCGCCCGAGTGGTCGTAGAGGAGGCCGCCGCGGATCGCCGCGAAGGCCTGCCGGTCGACCGCGAAGGCCAGGCCGACCAGGGCCAGCCCGGCGGCGAGGCGGACCAGGGTCGCGGTGCGCGCCGTCACGGCGGGCATGGTACACGGCGGCGCGGGGCCGGAGCCCCCCCGGCCTTCAGCCGGCGGGCCGGAACAGGGCGATGGTCTGCCACCGCACCCGGCCCAACTCGACCCCGACGACCTCCTCCACCACCTCCAGCCGCCGGGTCGGGTGCTCGCGCCGGAAGGCCGCCAGGTCCTCGGCGCGGGCCAGGCCGAGGAACGGTCGCCCTGCCTCCAGGCGCCGGTCGAGGTCGTCGCGCGACCGGCAGTTGGCGGCGGTCAACGGCAGCTCGAAGAAGAGCTCGTCGTCGCGCGCCTTGTAGACCACCAGGGGCTCGTCGGGGGAGCGGACGGCGACGGCGCGGGCGGCGGCCCGCGCCGCGAGCAGATGGGGCGCCAGAGCCGGCAGGAAGACGGTGGCGAGGAGGAGGAGGAAGACGCCGGTGGCGGCCGCCAGCCCGGCCGTCGCCAGCAGCGGCCGCCGCGCCAGCCG
>CAYTJW010000816.1:0-3000 GCA_964438135.1 uncultured Thermoanaerobaculia bacterium | reverse complement strand
GCCAGGACGCGAGGGGCGCCGAGGAGGAGCGGACCTACGACGCAGCGGGCCAGCTCGTGCAGTCGGTCGCGTCCGCCAGCAGCGCTTCCACCGAGACCTCGACCTTCGCCTACACCCACGGGCGCAGGACCGATGCATCCGTCGAGCGCGACACCACGACGGTCACCACCGCGTGGAAGCACGACCGCCGCGGTCTCGTGGTGTGGCAGTACTCGGACACCCTCGGAGCGGTCGACACGGTCACGTTCCGCTACGACATGGACGGCAACCTCACCGATCGCACCCGTGGCACGTGCGAGGAGGTCGAGTACGCGCTGGACTGGGCCGGACGGCCGACCGCGGTGACAGCGACTCCGGACGGTGCCTGCTCGGCCAACCTCACGCTCGCCAGCAACGTGCAGTACCTGCCATTCGGCCCCGTGATCGCGGCCCAGCGCAGCGGGTTCCACGAGGAGTTCGAGTTCGACCATCAGTACCGCATGAAGTCCCAGCAGGCCCAGACCAACGGTGGCACCAATCGCATCCAGCGGTCCTACGCCTACGACGACGCCGGCAACCTCGAGACCGTCACGGACCTTGTCAACGCGGGCCGCAGCCGCAGCTTCACCTACGACCACCTCGGGCGGCTCGACTCCGCCAGCGGCGGCTTCGGGACGCGGGACTGGAGCTACGACTCGACTGGCAACCGCCTGCAGGAGGTCGCCGTCGTCTCGGGCGCGACCACCACCAGCACCTTCGCCTACGAGGGCCTCACCTCGCTCCTCGACTCCGTCACGGTGGTGAAGGGTCTCAAGCAGACCTTCTACGACATAACCCACGACGATGCCGGCAACCTGGCCGGGGACGGCGTCACCACCTATGGCTACGGCCCGCGCGGGACCCTGCTCGAGGAAAACGTCACCGGCCCCGGCTTCGACTACCGCTACGACGCCGACGGGCGGAGGGTCTGGAGCGAGAAGGACGCCGGCGCGCTCATCCAGACCCGGCACTACCTCCTGCCCGACGGCTCCCCCTACTTCGAGGACGCCGTGGCCGGCGGCACCGCCGACCGCTCGCTGGTCTTCCTCGGCGGCCGGCTGCTCGCCTCCTTCACGCCGGCCGGCACCCTCGACCAGGTGGTGTCGGACCACATCGGCTTCCCGCTCGTTTCGTTGGGCGGCCTCGGCGGCGTCCGCTGGCAGGCCGAGTCCGACCCCTTCGGCCGCATCACCGAGGTGTACCGCGGCTCCGCCGACAACGACCCCCTCCTGCGCTATCCTGGCCAGTGGGAGCCCCGCGGCATGGCCACCACCACCCAGACCCTCCTCTTCTACAACACCCACCGCTGGTACAACCCGAAGTGGGGCAGGTACACCCAGGCGGATCCCTTCGCGCCCGGTGGGAGTCGAGACCGTTCCAAGACCGCCGGCCACTACTACCCCGGCACAAGGCTTGCGCGGCTGGGCAGGTCGCTCGCGGAACGCCTCCCCGACATCTACGCCTATGCGTATGGGAACCCTCTGGTCTGGATCGATCCGAATGGGCTTGTCAACTGCACCTACGATATCGACACGCACACCCTGCACTGCGTTTCGGACGATGGCACACAGCACTGGGACACCACCAACGTCTGGTCAGGGCAAGGCGACTGCCAGAACAACCCACGCTGCCAGGATAGGCCCGACCAGGGTCCTATCCCGACGGGCGAGTGGGACACCGGAGCGGTCGGCGACACTCCGAACCCTCATCGCGTGCCACGGATTCCGATCCGGCCGGCTCCGGGAACCAACGATCGCGGTCGTGGTCCGTTCCAGTATCACCAGGGCGGTGCTTCCCAAGGATGCATTGTCATGCCGCCTGATGTGTATCGCGATTTCGTGCGGTTCTACCAAGTCGACAACGGCGGCAATCTCCAGGTGACAGAATGAGCATGCTCACCGCCATCGGAGGAACCAGGTGCGGCGCGGTTGTGGCCTTGCATCTTCTTCTCACCTCCTGCTGCTCTGCGGCACAAGTGGATTCATGCAATGGACTTGACAAGGATGTTGCCCGGGTCACAGCTGAAGTACTTGCTGCCAGGAGCAAGGCACTAGCGCAGCCTCATTCGGGCGCGGCGGCGGACTCGCTCGGAAGACTAGTCGCCGAGCGTGTGCGGGACGACACCGTGCGTGGCGATCAGGCGCTCGCGCTTCTCTTGAACTTCTATCTCGGCGAAGCGAATGATGAGGACATCTTGTATGAGGTTGTCCGCCGGGGAACACGTATGCTGCCACTACTTGAGTCTGAGTCGTGGGCAACCCGGGACAAGGTGGTATGCGCCGCGACGGCCAGCTACCGATCCCTCGTAAACGAGGAGGATACGCGTAAGCTGAAGCTCGACACGGCGAGGCAGGCGATCGAGAGGGGCGAGACTTGGCCGGACTGAACACTGGTGCCTGGTCTAGGTTCCAGGGCCACGCAAACCGGTGCCTGGCCCAACGACTTGACCATTCCGGCTGAGGCGGCCACTGCGGTGGCCGCCTCAGCCGCCGATGACCTCTCCCAAATGCCAGGCTTGAGGATGTTGGGATCCGTCTGATTGGCGCTCGCCACATCCGTGCCTGGTCAGACGATTCCGACGATGCGGTGACGGAGCGAGCCTGACAGCGCGTCCGGACCTCAGCCGACGGGTGGGCGACGGAGCACGCCTCACCCGTCGGCGCTCTTGTGCACCACGAGGAGGGGCAGGGTGACGCGGGGCCAGTTGGCTCGCTGCGCCACGCTCTGAACCAGCTCGGGATAGGCGTCAGGCCCGAGATAAGTGTGACAACTCAAAGCTCCAGTCGGGTTCCAGTTCGGCGCTTGCAGGTGCCGGCGGAAGTTATCACACTTATCTCGGGCCTGGCGCCTGTTTCGATATAACCCACGACGATGCCGGCAACCTGGCCGGGGACGGGGTGACCACGTATGGCTACGGGCCGCGCGGAACCCTGCTCGAGGAAAACGTCACCGGCCCCGGCTTCGACTACCGCTACGACGCCG
>CAYTJW010000815.1:0-3002 GCA_964438135.1 uncultured Thermoanaerobaculia bacterium | reverse complement strand
GGACCGCCGGTGCTGCAGGCGTCGCTGCCGGTCCGCTTCCTGGCCGGCGGCGCCGGGCTCGCCCAGCCGGTCCTGCTGCTCCGCGCCCGCGTCACCGTGGAGCAGCGCACGCTCGGCCTGTACCGGGTCGAGGAAGAGCTGTGGCGGGTGCCGGTCGGCTCGAGCGGCGGGCTCGACTGGACCTCGCCCGAGCGGCTCCAGCAGGAGCTCGACCTGGTCGACGAGCCGCCGGCGGCCATGACCTTCCCGGCCGCGCTGCCGGCGGGCCTCGACCGCGACCTGAAGGGGGCGGGGACGGCCTTCGCCACCTTCCGCGCCAACCAGCCGGTGATGGTCCTCGCCAACCAGAAGCTGAAGCTGGCGGCCGAGCCGGGCGAGGGCCGCGAGGCCTTCCGCCAGCGCTGCCTGATCGCCGCCGACAAGGCCGACGACCGCGAGCAGGAGGCGATCCGCGCCCGCTACGAGCGGCGCATCCAGACCCTCAAGGACCGCCTCGCCCGCGAGCGGGTCGAGCTCGAGCGCGACCAGCAGCAGGCGCGGGCGCGGACCATGGAGACCGGCCTGTCGGTGGTCGAGGGGCTGTTCTCGGTCCTGCTCGGCTCGCGCGGCGTCCGCTCGGCGGCGAGCACGGCCATCTCCCGCACCCGCTCGGTCGCCAGCCAGGCCCGCATGCGCTCCTCGGCGCAGGGGTCGGTGGCCGAGTCGGAGCGGGAGATCGAGCGCATGGAGCAGGAGATCGAGGCCCTTGCGGTCGAGCTCGACGCCGACATCGGCCGCGTGGCGGCCGCCTCCGAGGCCCTGGCCGAGGCGGTCGAGGAGCTCCCCGTCCGCCCCAAGCGCTCCGACCTGCAGCTCCTGAGCCAGGAGCTGGTCTGGGTCGGGTAGCTCCCGTACCCGTAACCGTGCCCGACGCCTGCGCCGGCGCGCAGCGAGCCGTTCCCGCACCGCTTCCCGCTCGCCGGTGCCTCGCCGCGAACGGTTTGTCAACTCGGCGTACCCGGTACCTGTCGGCACCGGGCCGGAATGAGGGGGGGGGTGGTTCTCTCGTCGGGGCGCAGCGCCGGAGCGCGCCGGCCGGGGAGGGGTCAAGGGCTGCGCTACGGGTCACTGTTCTGTTGCGACCACGTCGGGTCATGCGTGGGATCCGGCAGCCCGCCGGGTTGGCCGCCGTAGCGTTCTGGGCTTGCGCGGACGAGATCCGTCAGGCCCGGGGCGATCACCGTGCTGAAAACCGCTCCCATCTTCTCGGCCGCGATGCCATCCTCGCGCGAGATGCGGACATCGTCCCCCTCGATGCCCCACTTGAGGAAGAAGTCCAGCCGGCCGCGATCACTCTGCCACATGAACGGGTCACCGCCTTCCCAGAACTCGTCCTCCCAGCCTGAGCCGACCAGGTACTCACCATCAACGAGGTTGCCGAGGAACGCCTCCCATGGCCCCACCTCGGACGGGTCGTTCGCCAAGATTGTCGCCATGACTGTCTTGTACCGGCCGATGATCTGGTCTGCTTCCCAAGGGCTGAGCCAGACGACCTCTGTTCCGAGGTACAGGTCCACGTACCTCTCCGCCGGATCGGCGATGGCGGGGATTCGGCTCGCCTCCTGGACGTCGGTGTCGCCGTCGGGGCCGGGGGTCTCGGACCAGGCGTGGAAGGGGCGGTCGGGCTCGGTGGCGGTGATCCTGACGCGGCCGTCCGCGAGGGCTGGGTACTGGGCGAGGAGGTCGAGGGAGCGGTTCTCGTAGGAGCCGAGCGTGACCTCGTGGGTGCCGGCGAGGGCGCCTGAGAGGGTGTAGACCTCGACGGCAAGCGTGGTGTCGTGGTTGCTTCGGTTGGCGAGTCCGAGCGTCGCGCTGCTGTCGAGCCCGATGAGCGAGCAGGCTTCCGTGTCGCTGCACGCGTCGCGCGCGTTCATGGCCTCGACCCAGGCGCCGACGTCGCCCTGCGGCATCGCAGCCCGGATCTTGGTCCAAGCGAAGTTGAGGTCTGGGTTGTTCGCGTTGCTGGCGCCAGTGAGATCGCCCTGGCTCGGGGAAAGCAAGAGGAAAGTCGAGGCCATGTCCTGCCAGAACTGGTGGTCCAAGGCCGGAATCTGCGCTCCGTTGACGATCAGGGCTCCGTCCGGAACATCGCGCAAGTGGTAGTTGAGGATGAAATCCCGTAAGGCAGGTTCCTGATCCGGGTTGATGACATGAAGGTCCGTGTACCGGGCGAAGGCGACGCCGCTGGTTAGCCGTTGGACGATGGGGAGCGTGAACGTCGTGTCCATCTGCGCTCTCGACAGTGCTCTGATCGTGTCGTGGTCGCCGCTCGCGGTGTCGGTGTGGAGGCCGAAGAGCGCGACCTGGTTGACCGTGGGGAAGAGCTTCGTGTAGCCCTTCGCCGTGCTCGCGTCGGGCGTCAGGCCGAAGTAGTCCCAGACGTTCGGGATGATCACCATGGAGTGCGCCGGGAGGACGATGCTGCGCGTGGCGAGGTCGTTGCCGGCGGCGTTGTAGCGGACGAGCTGGAGCGGCACGGCGGGGTTCACCGGGTATCGACCGGTGACGACCATGAGGCCTTCGCTCGCCGTCGACGGGTCGGCCGGCGCGGGCAGCCACGCGTGCTCGCCCGTGGCGAGCATCTCCTCGAGTGAAAGGGCGCGGACGTTCTCCGACACCTGGTGGTCGTTGACCGTGTGCGTGCTCTCGCCCCGGACCTGGACGTTCGCCGTGCTCAGCGCACCCGCGAGGACGAAGAAGGCGAGTCGCGCACCCTCGGGCGGCGCGATCGCCTGCGTCGCGCCCGGCGCGAGCGGCGTCAGCGTCGCCGTCAGGTTGTCGTCCGCGTCCCGGTACCAGGTCGTGACGGTCGCCCGGCTCGCGCCGGTGTTGGCGAGGACGATCCGGGTGCCGGCGTCGAGCGGCAGCACGTATTCGAACGCGTCGAGGGTGGCGCGGCCGCGGCGGCCGTCCGGGCGGCGGAGCGCCTCGCCGCCCGGGGCCGTGACCGGCGCGAGCGCGCC
>CAYTJW010000814.1:0-3008 GCA_964438135.1 uncultured Thermoanaerobaculia bacterium | reverse complement strand
GGCGAGCGGCAGCAGGAGGGCGAGCAGGGCCGGCCACAACGGCGCCCGCGGCGGCGGCGCCGTCGGCGGGGCGGTCGAGAGCCGCACCATGCCGACCACGGCCCCGTCCCGCTCGAGCGGGACGGCGAGCTCGAGACCGCCGTCGGCGCGGCGGGAGATCTCCACCTCGGGGTCGACCGCCGCCTGGTCCTCGACGTTCGAGGTCACCGCCGACCGCAGGCGCTGGGCCTGGTCGTAGAGCGGCTTCTCGTCGGGGTTCTTGAGCCGGCGCGGCGCGGCCTGATCGCCCGCGTCGGCCGGGTCGGTGGAGGCCTCGAGGGCGGCGCCGCCGATCAGCACCACCCGCGACGAGCGGACGGCGGCGTCGGCCGCGGCGAGGTCGGCCACCGCCTGGCGGAGCGCGTCGCCGTCGGTGGTGTCCGCCGCGAGGTGGGCCAGGGCCTGGGCGGTGATCGTCGCCCGCCGCTCGGCGCCGACGCGGTGGGCGGTGGCGAGGCCTTCCCCCAGCAGCAGCCAGGAGGCGACCGCGCCGATCAGCGCGGCCACCGCCAGGCCGACCAGGGCGTGGCGGCGGGCGGGAGAGCTCACGAGCCCTTCCTCAGGTTGGCGATCCGCTCGACGCACTCCTTCTGCGCCTGCTCCATGGCCGCGGCCGGGGTCGCCGCCTTGCGGGTGAGGCTGTTCATGGCGGTCGTCACCGGCGACCAGAACATCGCCATCTCGGCGAAGTTCGGCATCGGCACCGCGTTCTCGACCTGGGCCCGGAACGCCTTGAGGATCGGGTCGGCCGCGACCTTGGGGTCGTTGTAGACCTTGGTGTTGGCCGGCGTCTGCCGCCCCTCGAGGGCCATGATGGTGGCGGCCGGCGTGTCGGTCAGGAACTTGACGAACTCGAAGGCGGCGTCCTTGCTCTTGGACGCGGAGGCGATGTAGAGGCCCTCGACCGTGATCCAGGGCCGCATCGGCTTGCCGCCCGCCTCGTCGACGGTGGGCAGGAGGGCGAGGCCGTAGTCGACGTCCTTGCTGATCTCGCCCAGGAACCAGGGGCCGTTGAAGACCATGGCCGCCTTGCCGGTGTTGAACATCTGCGTGATCAGGGCGGCGGACGGCTCGGCCGGCAGGATCTTGTCCTGGTCGAACCACTTCATCAGCAGCTCGAGGGACTTGACGTTGGCCGGCAGGTTGACCGTGGGCCGGCGCTGGGCGTCGAACACCTGGCCGCCGAAGGCGTTGAGCAGGGAGGCGTGGAAGTAGAAGTCGGCGTAGGTGTAGGCGAGCCCGTACTGGCCGGCGGCGGCGTTGGTCAGCTTCTGCGCCGTGGTCACCAGCTCGGCCGAGGTGCGGGGCGGCTGCTGGACCAGCTTCTTGTTGTAGATCATGGTGATGACCTTGAAGTTGAAGGGCAGGCCGTAGACCTGGCCCTTGTAGGTCATCGCGTCGAGGGTGGTGGGCAGGAAGCGGGCCTTGACCGCGTCGTCGAGGAAGAAGTCGAGCGGCTCGATGGTGTTGCCGGCCTCGATCCAGCCGCCGAGGCGGTCCTGGGCGAAGATGAACACGTCCGGCCCGCGGCCGCGCGGCACGGCGGCGGTGATCTTGTCGGCGAAGGCGTCGTAGGGCACCGCCAGGGTGGTCACCTTGAGCTTGGGGTTGGTCTGGTTGTACTGGGCCACGACCTTCTCGAAGGCCGCCTTCTCCTCGCCCCGGTAGGCGTGCCACACGACCAGCTCGGTCGGGGCCTGGGCGAGGGTCGCGACGGGTGAGATCAGCAGGGCGGCGGCGACGGTCAGGAGCAGGGGTGCGCGCATGACGTCCTCCTTGGTCCTCGTCCTCGGCGATGGCTCAGCCGACGGCGTCCAGGCGGCTGCCGGACGCGCTGTCGAACAGCTGGACCGAGTCCAGCTCGATCACGAGGTCGATCCTCTCCCCCAGCGCCGGCACCCGGCGCGGGGACAGCTTGGCGGTCACCCCGTCCTGGCCGACGCGGCCGTACACCACCACCTCGTGGCCGAGCGGCTCGGCCAGCTCGACCTCGAGGGTGACCGGGGCGGTGGCCGAGCGCTCCTCCGGGCTCGGCTCGTGGATGCTCTCCGGCCGGATGCCGACCGTGACCGGCGCCGACCGCCCGGCGACCGCCTCGCGCCAGGGCGCCGGCACCGGCAGGCTGAAGCCGGCGGCCTTGAGGGTCTGGCCGCCTTCCACCGTGGCCGGGAACAGGTTCATGGGCGGGGTGCCGATGAAGGTGGCGACGAACAGGTTGGCCGGCTGGCGGTAGACCTCGAGCGGCGTCCCGACCTGCTGCAGGATGCCGTCCTTCATCACCGCGATGCGGTGGCCCATGGTCATGGCCTCGACCTGGTCGTGGGTGACGTAGACGGTGGTGGTCTCGAGCCGCTGCTGCAGCTTGGTGATCTCGGCCCGCATCTGCACCCGCAGCTTGGCGTCGAGGTTGGACAGCGGCTCGTCGAACAGGAACACCGACGGCTTGCGGACGATGGCGCGGCCGACCGCGACCCGCTGCCGCTGGCCGCCGGACAGCTGCCGCGGCTTGCGGTCGAGGAGGTGGGCGATGTCGAGCATCTGCGCCGCCTCGTTGACCCGCCGGTCGATCTCGTCCTGCGGCGTCTTGCGGATCTTGAGGCCGAACTCGATGTTCTCGCGGATCGACATGTGCGGGTAGAGGGCGTAGCTCTGGAAGACCATGGCCGTGTCGCGGCTCTTGGGCGGCAGGTCGTTGACCACCCGGCCAGCGATCGAGATGGTGCCGGCGCTGATCTCCTCCAGGCCGGCGAGCATCCGCAGCAGGGTCGACTTGCCGCAGCCGGACGGGCCGACCAGGACCATGAACTCGCGGTCCCTGATGTCGAGGCTCAGGCCCTTGATGATGTGGGTGTCGCCGAAGCTCTTCTCGACCCGGTCGAAGGTCACTTCCGCCATCGTCGCCGCCCCCGCTGCCTCACCGCGCCTCGACCAGCCGCGCCGAGCGCGGCTCGAGCTCGAGGGCGAAGTCC
>CAYTJW010000813.1:0-3015 GCA_964438135.1 uncultured Thermoanaerobaculia bacterium | reverse complement strand
GTCGAGCTCGTCTCCGCCCCGGCGCGTCAGCCGTCCATGAGTCGGAATGCCCGCTCCAGCTGGGCGAGGTGCTCGACGACCCAGCGGTCGACCCGCTCGAGGTCTGCCGCGTCGACCCCCATCTCGTGCGCCACCAGGGTCACCAGCGACTCCTCGTCCAGGCAGTAGTCGTCGTCGGCGCGGGCGATGCGGAGCAGCTCCAGCAGGGCCACGATCCTCGCCCGGCGGCTGTCGAACAGTCGGGCGAGCTGGTCTTCCTCCAGGTCCTCGAGGGCCGGGTCGACGTGACGGAGCTCGGCCCGCAGGGCGCCCAGCGCCTTCCACTCGTCGCGCACCACCACGCCGTCGGCCGCCACCAGCCGGTGAGCGAGGACGGCGAGAGCCTGCTTCTGCTCGGCGGTCAACAACCCCAGGAACATGTTCACCTCCCCCGACGCCCGGCAGCATACCGCCCCTCCTCCCGTCCCCGCACCCGTGGCCGATGGACCCGCACCGCCTACCGACCCATCGCGGCCAGCTCCTCGCGCATGAGCCGGAGCCGGTCGGCGGTCCCGAACTGCATGGTCTCGGCACTGTGCTGCCGGGCCCGGTCGCAGGCGGACAGGAGCGGCTCCTCGAGCAGCGCGGCCGTCCGCCCGAGGCGGTCGACCACGCAGCCGCGAGCGGTCGGGCCGGCGCTCCAGAAGTGCGCCATCAGCCCGAGGAGGTCCGCGGCCAGCTCGCCGGCGACCGAGCCCCGCTGCTCCACCAGGGAGAAGACCTTCTCCAGCGCGGCGACCGCGACCAGGGTCTGACCGCGGCTGATGGCCACCGCCCCGACCTCGAACAGGGCCTGGCTGACCGCGGTCGCGGTCTGCGGGTGGCGCTTGCCGGTCGAGCCCAGCGCCTGGACGAAGCTCATCGGCGTGTGCTCGTTCTCGAGGTGGAGGGCGGCGCGGCCGAGGGCGGAGAGGGCGCTGATGGCGATCCGGAGGTCCACGTCGCGGCTCCCCGCCCGCTCGGCGCCGCTCGAGGCGATCACGATCCGCTGCAGGACGTCGGCCGCGGTCTGGAAGTTGGTGGAGGAGCGGGGCGTCTCCGGCGAGCTGAGGATGGACACCACCCCCAGGATCAGGTCCTCCAGCGAGTCGCCCCGGTAGCGGGGGTGGTCGCAGACCCGCTCGGTCAGGCGGAGCAGCCCGGCGAGCACGGCCTCCTTGTCCTGGCCGGCCGCGCTCTGCTCGCCGAGCTCCACCAGGTCGGCGAGCTGCCTCTCGTCGAGCCTCGCCACCGTCCGGCAGCCTCCCGCCGCGGCCCGCTCCAGCCGGGCCACGATCGCCTCTCGCCGGCCGTAGCGGGCGGGCAGCCAGACGGCGGTGAACACCGCCGCGGTCAGCAAGACGGCCAGCACCGCCAGCCACAGCGTGCGGGGGGGCGGCGGGGCCGCCAGCTCGACGCCGATGCCGACCGCCACGGCGACCAGGCCGAAGGTCAGCGGCACGCCGGCGTCGAGCGCCAGGCGCGGCCAGCGCTTCTTGACCACCCGCCGCAGCTCCGGCGCGAGGAACTGGATGACCAGGGTCGGCACGCCGATCGAGAAGACCAGCAGGGTCACGATGGCGTCAAGCGGGATGTCCACCGGCAGCTCGCCCCGCGGCGGCCCGCGAGCCGTTCCCGGACTGCCCGAGCACCTCCTCGATGAGGCGCAGCAGGACCGTGTCCGGGACGTCGATTCCCTTGCGGGCGTACGTGCGAATCCCGAGCTCGTCGAGGCTGCGGGCAACCTCGCAGCGCTCCTCGACGCTGAAGACGCCGATCCGCTCCGCCGACACCCAGTTCGGCGGCCGGGTCGGGTAGTAGCCGGGCCTCCGGCCCAACAGCCAGTAGAGCATCGTCAGCCCGAGCTGGGCCGCCACCTTGTCCGAGCCGGCGCGCCGGTAGTGCCCGCACCAGGCCGGGTCCGTCCCCGGGGGCAGGCGGATGTCGACGATCAGGGCCTCGAACTGCTCGAGCTCGAGCAGGCGCACGGCCTTGGTCAGATCCTCGGCGAGCGAGAACTCGTAGCGGCCGCACAGCAGCACCGGGCCCAACAGGTTGTTGAGCTCCAGCCGCGCGCTGTCCTCGACCCACAGGACTCTGGGCTTCATCTCCGTCGCGTTCCGTCTCCGCCCCCGGCCACCGGCAGGGACACCCTGACCCGGGTCAGGAACGGCCCATCATAGTCCAGAGCCTCGGCGGGGAGGTCGACTCGGGCGCTGTCGGCCGGTCGACTGGAGATCGTGATCTCGCCGCCGTGAGCCTCGACCACGCCGCGGGCGTCGGTCAGGCCGATGCCGGTGCCGAGGCGGCCGCGGTCGGTCGACCACCTGCCGCGGTAGCCGAGCTCGAAGACGGTGCCCTCCTCGAGCTCGGCGCGGTCGATCGGCACGCCCCAGTTCTCCATCTCGACCAGCGCCCTGCCCCCCTCCTCCCAGGTCCGGATCGACACCCACGGCGGGCGGGTGCGGTCGCGCCGCCAGCTGTACTTGACGGCGTTGTGGAGCAGGTTGGCGAAGGCGCGCACGAGCTCTCGCTCCACCCCCTCGACCTCCGCGTCGGTCGCCCTCTCCTGCCACTCGACCTCGACCCGCGAGCTGCGCGCGAGCTCGGCCAGGCGGGTCACCGCCGCCTCGACGAGCGCCCGGACCCTGAGCCGCCGCCGCCGCTCGGGCGGCCGCACGTCGGAGGTGATGAACTCGCGCAGGCTCTGCAGGGAGCCGTCCATCTGGATGACCGCGGTGCGGGCGTTGAGCACCGCCACCAGGGTGGCGACCCGCTCCAGCTCGGCCGCCGCCCGCACCACCTCCCGCACCGGCTCCCGCGGCAGCGACCCGGTCGCCACCGCGGCCGTGGCCGCCAGCGCCTCGTGGGCGGCCAAGCGCAGCAGCGGTGGCCTGACCTCGACCAGGGCGCAGCGCTCGTGGAGGTGGTCGAGCAGGTCGCGGATGCGCGCCAGCTCCTCCCAGCCGGCCCCGGGCAGCGCCCGCGCGCGCCGCT
>CAYTJW010000812.1:0-3016 GCA_964438135.1 uncultured Thermoanaerobaculia bacterium | reverse complement strand
GTGTACCGATTCGATGAATCCTAACAGCGACGGCGACGCCCAGGGCTACGCCGAGAGCGCGCTGGCGGTGGTCCTCGAGCCCGCCGCCCGCCGTCTCGGCGTCGCCTTCGGCGGCGCCCTCGAGCCGGCCCCGTCGCCCGCTCGACTGCCGGTTCTCGGCCTCCTCCCCGCGCTCTACCCGGAGTGGCTCGGCGACCGGGCCTTCGCCGAGGCGCACGGCCTGCGCTTCCCCTACGTCGCCGGGTCGATGGCCAACGCCATCAGCGGCACCCGCCTGGTCGCCGCCGTCGCCCGCGCCGGCGGCCTGGCCTTCTTCGGTGCCGCCGGCTGCGACCCGGACCAGGTCGAGCGGGCGGTCGACGAGCTCGCCCGCGAGCTCGGGCCCGACGCCCCGGGCTGGGGCTCGAATCTGATCCACTCGCCCCACGAGCCCGATCTCGAGCGGGCCCTGGTCGAGCTCTACCTCCGCCGGGGGGTCCGCCGGGTCGAGGCCTCGGCCTTCATGGACCTCACCCCGCCGGTGGTCCGCTACTCTGCCTCCGGCCTGCGCCGCGGGCCGGACGGGTTGGTCCAGCGCGCCAACCACCTGCTCGCCAAGGTCTCCCGCCCGGAGGTGGCACGCCGCTTCCTGGAGCCGGCGCCGCCGGCCCTGCTGGCCACCCTCGTCGCCGCCGGCCAGGTCGCGGCCGTGCCCCTTGCCGGGGACGTGACGGTCGAGGCCGACTCGGCCGGCCACACCGACAACCAGGCCCTCACCGCCCTGGTGCCGGTGATCCAGGCGCTGCGCGACCGGGTCGCCGCCGAGCACGGCCTGGAGCGCCCGGCGAGGGTCGGCGCGGCCGGCGGCCTCGGCTGCCCGACCGCCGTGGCGGCCGCCTTCGGCCTCGGCGCAGCCTACGTCCTCACCGGCACCGTCAACCAGGCCTGCGTCGAGTCCGGCCTGTCGGACGCCGGTCGCGAGCTGCTGGCGCAGGTCGGAGTCGGCGACGTCATGATGGCGCCGTCGGCCGACATGTTCGAGCTCGGCGTGTCGGTGCAGGTCGCCCGGCGGGGCACCATGTTCGGCGTCCGGGCGCGCGCCCTGTACGAGCTCTACCGCCGCCACGCCGACCTCGACCACCTGTCGGCCGGCGAGCGCGAGCGGCTGGAGGGCGAGCTGCTCCGCTGCCCGCTGGACGAGGCGTGGGCCAGCACCCGCGCCTACTGGCTGGGCCGTGACCCGGCCCAGGTCGAGCGGGCCGAGCGCGACCCCCACCACCGCATGGCGCTGGTGTTCCGCTCCTACCTCGGCCAGGCCAGCCGCTGGGCGATCGAGGGCCGGGCCGACCGGCGGGCCGACTTCCAGGTCTGGTGCGGGCCGGCGATGGCCGCCTTCAACGCCTGGACCGCCGGCTCGTTCCTGGAGGACCCCGCCCGGCGCAGCGTGACCCAGGTGGCGCTCAACCTGCTCGAGGGGGCGGCGGTCGCGACCCGCGCCGCCCAGCTGCGCACCTTCGGTCTGCCCGTGCCGGCCGAGGCCTTTGCCTTCCGGCCCCAACCGCTCGAGCTGGCGAGGTGAGGATGGACGAACCCCGCCCGAACCCGTCCACGCCCCGGCCGCCGATCGCGGTCGTCGGCCTGGCCACCCTCGTCCCCGGCTCGAGCGACGAGACCGGCTTCTGGCGCGACATCCTCGCCGGCCGCGACCTGGTCGGCCCGGTCCCGGCCGGCCACTGGCTGGTCGAGGACTACTTCGACCCCGACCCGGCCGCGGCGGACCGGGTCTACTCCCGGCGCGGCGCCTTCCTCGACCCGGTCGACTTCGACCCGCTGGCGTGGGGCATCCCACCCAGCATCCTGCCCGCCACCGACACCGCCCAGCTGCTGGCCCTGATCGTCGCCCAGCGGGTGCTCGACGACTTCGACGCCGGCCAGGGCACGCTCGGCGGCGTCGACCGCGAGCGCGTGTCGGTGATCCTCGGAGTCACCTCGGCGCAGGAGCTGCTGTCGAGCATGGTCGCCCGGCTGCAGCGACCGGTGTGGGTCAAGGCCCTGCGTGAGGCCGGGCTCGGCGAGAGCCAGGTGCAGGCGGCCTGCGACCGCATCGCCGCCCACTACGCCGACTGGCAGGAGGGCACCTTCCCCGGCCTGCTCGGCAACGTCGTCGCCGGGCGCATCGCCAACCGCCTCGACCTCGGCGGCACCAACTGCGTCACCGACGCCGCCTGCGCCTCGTCGCTGTCGGCCCTGGCGATGGCGGTCAACGAGCTGCACCTCGGCCAGGCCGACCTCGCCATCACCGGCGGGGTCGACACCATGAACGACATCTTCATGTACGCCTGCTTCTGCAAGACCGGGGCGATGTCCCGCACCGACGCCTGCCGCCCCTTCTCCGACCGGGCGGACGGCACCGTTCTCGGCGAGGGCCTGGCCATGCTCGCGCTCCGGCGCCTGGCCGACGCCGAGGCCGCGGGCGACCGCATCTATGCCGTGCTGCGCGGGGTCGGCTCGTCGTCGGACGGCCGCGCCCGGAGCATCTACGCGCCGTTGGCGCAGGGCCAGGCGCGGGCCCTCCGCCGCGCCTACCGGGAGGCGGGCTACGGCCCCGACACCGTCGAGCTGGTGGAGGCGCACGGCACCGCCACCCCCGCCGGCGACGTGGCCGAGGTCGAGGCCCTGTCGCTGGTGTTCGACGCGAGCGGGCGACCCGACCGCCAGTGGTGCAGCCTCGGCTCGGTCAAGTCGCAGATCGGCCACACCAAGGCCGCCGCCGGCGCCGCCGGCCTGGTCAAGGCGATCCTGGCCGTCCACGGCGGCGTGCTGCCGCCGACCGTCAACGTCGGCCGCCCCAACCCGACCCTCGCCCTCGAGCGGACCCCCTTCCACCTCAACACCGCCCTGCGGCCGTGGGTGCGCGGCAGCGACCACCCTCGCCGGGCCTCGGTCAGCTCCTCCGGCTTCGGCGGCTCCAACTTCCACGTCACCCTCGAGGAGTACCGCGGCCCGGCGCCGCGCGCCGCGCGCCTCGACTCTCCCG
>CAYTJW010000811.1:0-3021 GCA_964438135.1 uncultured Thermoanaerobaculia bacterium | reverse complement strand
CCGCGACCGAGGCCCTCGCCGACCTGGCCGACCGCGGCCTCGCCGGCGAGTGCCCCCCCGGCCGCCTGACCCTGGCGCCCTGGTGGCGGACCCTGGTCGCGGCGATGGGGTAGCCGATCCCGGGAAGACGGCAGTCGGGTGGCTCGCGGGAGCCGCCAGCGTCCGGTTGTGGCGGCGCGCGTCCCGCGTGCCGGGCGGGGGGCATGTGTCGAGCCAGGGCGCGAGGAGCGCGACGGCCGGGGATGGTCAGGCCGGCACGCCACGCCGCCGCCGGGGCCGCGCTCACTCGCCGCGCGGGGCGGGCGGGTCGGCGAGCGCCGCCTCCAGCTCCCGGGGGGTGGGGAAGCGCTTGCGCAGCAGGGCGGCGGTGTCGCCCGAGGGGAAGCAGCGCAGCACGCAGGCCGACCAGGGGGACTGGAAGCGCGGCTCGAGGCGGAGCTGGCGGGAGAGCGCGGCGCGCTCGTCGGGGGAGAGTCGGGCGTAGCCGGTGGCCCTGACCAGGGCCGCGACCTCGGCCTGGAGGCGGGCGGTGGCCGCCCCGAGCAGCGCTTGGGGGGCGCGGATGCGCTCGGCCAGGGCGGGCGGCCAGGCGGCGGGGTCGAGGGCCGAGACCCGCGCCCACGGCAGGTCGGGCAGGTCCTCGGCGAGGAAGACCGGCCGCCAGCGGGCGAGGGCCGCGGCCCAGTAGTCGGGGGTCGGCTCCGCCAGGAGCTCGAACGACGGCAGCAGCAGCCCGGTCAGGCGGCCGCCGACCGCGGCCCCGGTGTCGAGGCCCCAGACCCGGCCGGTCGGGCCGCGCGCCACCTCGGGGAAGATCTGGTGGCCGAACACCACCGGCTTGGGCCAGGCGAAGGCGGGGTCCTCGAACCACCACGGCGACTGGCCGTCGAAGCCGGTGCGGCCCTGGGAGCCGCGGCCGGTGAGCACCTTCGGGGTCTGCTCGGCGAGGGCCGTGCCCGGCTCGAGGCCGGCGTGCACGACCAGCGCCTCGGGCAGGTCGAGCCACAGCGGCAGGGTGGCGAAGTAGCGCCGCATCTCGTCGTACTCGGCCGCCGTCACCTCGCGGCGGAGGACGCGGCCGGAGGGGTCCTGCTGCTCGGTGCGGTCGCCGCGCAGGTGCTTCTCCTCGTGGTTGCCGAGCACCGCCCGGCGCCGCTCGGGGTCGGCGGCGAAGAAGCGCACCACGTCGAGGCTGCGCGGGCCCCGGTCGACCAGGTCGCCGACCGCGACCAGCTGGTCGTCGGGGCCGAGCGCGGCGCGCTCGACGAGGCGGAGCATCTCGTCGAGGCAGCCGTGGACGTCGCCGAGCACGAGGGTGCGCATCGCCAGTCCAGGCCGCATTGTAGCGGCTGAGACGACCCCATCGAGCGAGCCAGGTCGCGGCGGCGAGAGCCGGCTCGCATCTTGAGACAGGGCCCGAAACGCCGTACCATGTCGTCCCGGATCGCGAAGGGAGCACCGACCATGCGCGTCAGAGCTGCCGTCGTCCTCACTGCCCTGCTGGTGGTCATGGCCGCGAGCGCTGGAGCCCAGCTCTCGCCCGACCTCGCCGCCTGGGCCGACGGGCCCGAGGGGTTCCTGCTGACCAAGAAGGAGCAGAAGGAGTGGCAGGCGATCACCACCGACGCCGCCGCCCGCCACTTCGTCGAGCTGTTCTGGGCCCGACGCGACCCCAGCCCGCAGACCCCGGTCAACGAGTTCAAGGCCAGCTTCGAGCTGCGCGTGCAGCACGCCGACCGCGAGTTCGCCTGCGAGGGCCACCGCGGCGCCCTGACCGACCGCGGCCGGGTGCTGATCCTGATGGGCACGCCGCGGCAGGCGGAGAAGCGGGCGCCGACCCACACCGTGGAGCGGATGGACGACTTGGAGTACGGCTCGGACGAGGTGCGCGCCAACGCCGAGCTGTGGATGTACGACCCCGCCCTGCTCCCGGCCGGGTTCAAGGTCAAGGGCACGCGCCTCCTGTTCGTGTTCTACGAGCGCAAGGCGGGGACCAACGACTTCACCCTCGACCGCTCCCACCCCGACGCCACGCTCGCCCTGCGCGCTCTCGGCGACGCGCCCGACGTCTGGCTGCTCCACCCGGGCCTGACCGAGGCGCCCAAGCCGGTGGCGGTGTTCGGGGCCCAGGCGGCCGACGCCGCCCACCTCGCCTGGCTCGACGCCGCCGCGGCGCCGTGGAGCGAGAAGGCCTCGCTCGAGCTCGAGCTGGGGGTGGCGGACGCCACCTCGCGGCCTCTCTGGGCGCAGCTCTCCCTGCCCGCCGAGGCGCCCGCCCTGACCGAGCTCGCGGGCCGGGTCCTCCACCCCGACGGCGCCATCGCGGCCACCTTCCAGGTCGCCGCCAAGCCGGTCGAGGCCGGGTCGGCGCGGGTCTACCACCTCACCTTCCCGCTCGCCGTCGGCAGCTACACGGTCGAGGTCGCCGGCGCCGCCGCCGGCCAGGTGCAGGCGGTGCGCTCCGCTCAGGTCGAGCTGAGCCAGATCCCGGCCGAGGGCCCCTGGCTGTCCCCGACCTGGGTCGGCCTGCCGCCGACCCGCGAGGAGGGGGCGGCCCGGGGCATCGCCTACACCTTCGAGGGCTGGCACCTGGTGCCGCGGACCGCGCTCGAGGCGAAGGCGAGCGACGAGCTGTCGTACTTCGGCTACGCGGTGCGGCCGGGCGTGAGCCCCTCCGGCAGCCCCGCCCTGACCGCCCGGGTGTCCCTGGCGCGGGACGGCAAGCGCATCGGTCAGCCGTTCAGCGCGCCGCTGCGCACGGCCGAGCTGGGCGGCGGCCTGCACCTCTACGCCAGCTCGCTGTCGCTGGCCGCCCTGACCGAGGCCGGGACCTACACCCTCGAGCTGGAGGTCAAGGACACCGTCCTCGGCACCAAGGTCGAGCGCACCATCACCGTCACCCTGGTCGACTGACCCGGGGAACGACCGTCCGCTCAGGGGGCGCGGCCGCCGGGCCGGGCCGCGGGGAGCTCAGCGCCCCAGCTCCGCGTCCGGGGCCTCGGGCGGGGCGGTGGCGCAGGC
>CAYTJW010000810.1:0-3022 GCA_964438135.1 uncultured Thermoanaerobaculia bacterium | reverse complement strand
GGCTTCGCCGAGTGCCTCTTGCAGCTTCTGACCAACGGCTACTGGGCGGTGCCGCAGCGATACTGCGACGACTACCTCCTGCCCGCTTCGGGCGAGCCCATTCGCTGTGCTGAGGACGGCCCGTGGCCGCTGCTGCGAAGGGGGTTCGAGCCCGACCAGGGCGACCTGTCGCCAGTCGTGTCGCTTCCCGGCAACGCCACGCGGGTCTTGCCGACGCTGAGCCTCGACCCCGCTCGAGGCGTGCTGTGGCGCGGACGGGAGCGGGGCATCGACCTCCTGCCCCTCGCGGCCGGCGGTGTCGGACCGCCGGCCGCGAGCTACACGTTCACCTTCCCGCCCTTCGACCAGCCGGACACCACTCTCGCTATGGCCTTCTTCCACCCGGCGCGGCGCGAAGTCTTCGTGGTGGGCGAGGACTTCGACCGCGGCAGGGTCTCCTTTCTGTCCGCTGACGAGTCCATGGCACCGGTTGTCACGTTCGTCGATTCGCCACCCGGTAGCTACTACGACATCCCCATCACCCTCGCGTCTGTAGGCGACCAGCCGACCGCCTACGAGCAGCTCCTGCCGGTCGTCGCCCACACCCCCGGCCGCCAGGACACCTACTGGACCACCGAGCTCTGGCTCTACAACCCTTCGCTGGAGCCGACCACCGCGGTCCTGCGGCGGGTGGTCGCGCCTGCTGCCGCGCGCTCCGTGGACCTGCCGGGCCACGGCTCGCTGCGCATTCCCCAGGCGCTGGCCTACCTCGGCGGCGGCCCGGACGGCGACGGCATCGGCCACGACGCGGTGGTTGTCACCTCGCCCTTTCGCTGGGGCGCGCAGCTGGTCGTCTGCGCCCGGGTCTCGACCCCGGCCCAGGGCGGCGGCACCTATGGCCACGCCGTGACCGCGGCGCCCGGCCGCCTCGGCTACTCCAACCACCTGCCCTACCTCGGCGCGCCCGAGCCCGAAGCCTACGAAGGGGTGTACCTCAATGGTCTGGGTACGGCTCAGCTCCACCTCGACCGGCGCACACCCCGGCGCTTCCGCCACAACCTCGGGCTGGTCAACGACAGCGGTCTCGAGGTCACGATGACCCTGCTGTGGGGGCACATTGAGCGCGGCAGCAGCCGCGCACCGTACCTCGACCGCCGACCGGCAAGCGCCCTGCAGAAGGTGGCGGTACCACCTCACTCGGTGCGAGTGGTCTCGCTCGAGGATGTCTTCCCGCCGGAGGTGACCGAGCACTGGCCGCCGCGGATCGCGGTCTACGGCGACCAGCCCCTGGCCCTCTGGCTGTCCATGGTGGACAACACGACCGGTGACGCCACCTTCGTGCCGTTCTCCGCCTGGACCTGGTGGGTGGTTCTGGAGGCGTACCGCGCGGCCCTGCCCGTGGTGGCTCACGCACCCGGCGTGGCCGGGACGACCTGGCGGACCGACCTCTACGGTGCGGAGAACACTGCCGGCTTGGACACCCCTGAGGCGTTTCTTCACCCGCGCGATCCGCTCGGGCAATGCGGCGGCGCCGGGCGAGACCTGTATGAATGGCCGGACGGTGAGCTCGCCATGCCGGTCGAGGACTGGGCCACGACGACCTCGCTACCCGCCGACGAGGCGGTCGTCGGCTGGCGGACGATCTTCCCAGACGTCGGCCGCCTCTTCCCGCCGTGCGCAGCGGAGGATGACCTCCACGCCGCCTTCGAGCTGGTGGCCTCTAGCTGGACCGGCGGCTGGAGCCGCACCTACACCACCCGGGCGGACGGCGGCACCTACGGCGAGATGCTGCCGCTCTACCCCTGGGGCGGCTGGCCGGTGCAGCACTTCGCCGGGGTCGAGGTGGGCCCCGAGCGGCGGGTCAACGTCGGCCTCTACAACGGCGACCACGAGCACGCCGTGACCCACCGGCTGACCCTGTACTCGGCGGACGGCCGCCTGGTCGCCGAGCGGACCCTCACCCTCGCGCCCCTCGACAGCCTCGGCCGCCGCCTCGAGCACCTGCTCGGCCTCGAGGTGGGCGACCTTCCCGCCGGCACCTACGGCCTGACCGTGCTGCCCCTCGACGACCCGGAGCACGGCGTCCAGGGCCGCTGCTGGGCCTGGGTGTCGCTGGTCGACAACGCCACCGGCGACCCCACCAACTGGTGGTGACGCCGAGCCCTGAGCCCTGAGCCCTGTGCCCTCTCCCCCTGCCGCTGGCGGCCTCCCGGCGGACGCGCTACGATGAGCCGATGACCTACCAGGTCCTGGCCCGCGCCTTCCGGCCGCAGCGCTTCGCCGACCTCCTCGGCCAGGAGGCGGTGGTGCAGACCCTGCAGAACGCCCTCGCCGCGGGGGTCGTGGGGCAGGCCTACCTGTTCTGCGGCCAGCGCGGGGTCGGCAAGACCACCGCCGCCCGGCTGCTGGCCAAGGCCGTCAACTGCGAGCGCGGGCCGACGCCGGAGCCGTGCGAGCAGTGCCCCTCCTGCGTCGAGATCGCGGCCGGCGCCAGCCTGGACGTGGTCGAGCTCGACGCCGCCACCAACACCGGCGTCGACAACGTGCGCGAGCTGCAGGAGTTCCTGCGCTACCGGCCGACCCGCGACCGCTTCAGGGTGATGATCGTCGACGAGGTGCACATGCTCTCGCGGGCGGCCTTCAACGCCCTCTTGAAGACCATCGAGGAGCCGCCGCCGCACGTGCTGTGGATCTTCGCCACCACCGAGCGGAGCAAGGTCCCGGCCACCATCCTGTCGCGCTGCCAGCAGCTCGAGTTCCGGCCGCTGTCGGCGGACCTCATCGCCGCCCTGCTGCGGCAGGTGGCCGACCGCCAGGACTTCGCCGTGACCCCCGGCGCCGCCGGCCTCGTCGCCCGCGCCGCCTCGGGCAGCGTCCGCGACGCCCTGTCCCTGCTCGACCAGCTGCGCGCGTTCAGCCGCGACCGGGTCGACGAGGAGGCGGTGGCGACGGTCCTCGGCGTGCCCCGCCTGGAGCAGGTCGCGCGCCTGGTCGAGCGCCTCGCCGCCGGGGGCCTGGCGCGTGATGCCCTGCACGATCTCCT
>CAYTJW010000809.1:0-3038 GCA_964438135.1 uncultured Thermoanaerobaculia bacterium | reverse complement strand
CAGGCCAGTGAGGGCGCCGAGCTCGGCGTCGGTGAGGTCGTCGAAGGTGACCAGCGGCGCGCCGGTGGTCGCCCGGAGCGTCGTCGCGACCTCCCGCAGGGCGTCGACCGGGACGGTCCCGGCGAGGAGCTCGGGCGCCCGGCCGGGCACGGCCAGGACGCCGCCGTTCTCGCACCCGGCCGGGGCGTCGACGCCCAGGGTCGCGAGCAGCAGGCCGACCTCGGCCGCGGTCTTGCTCGACAGCGCCAGCACCGGCACCCCCTCCCAGACCAGGCGCCGCCAGGCGGCCGCCGCCTCGGGCATGAGGGCGCCGTCGGGCTCGAGGAAGGTGCCGTCGAGGTCGGTGAGGACGGCGCGGACCCTCATCCGTCGACCACCCCGCCGAGGTCGTCGACCGCGGCGATCAGGCGCTCGCCGACGTCGGGCAGGGCCGACAGCACCCGCGCCCAGTTCGGCAGGGAGGGGGTGCCGAGGGGGTCGGCCAGGAAGCCGTCGCAGCCCTCGGCGAGGGCGGTCGAGAAGGTGGCGATCACCTCCTCCTCGGCGTGGCGGTCGTAGGCCAGCCCGTTGCACACCGCCACGGCGTAGGAGTCGGCCACCGCGTCCTCGGCGTAGCGGACGTAAGCGACCCGCATGCTCTTGAACGTGCCCTCGGGGAGGACCACCCCGGCGGCGGAGAGCGTCCGCAGCAGGTGCTTGACGATGTCCACCGCCATCCGGTGCAGGCCGACCGTCGGGTCGGTCGGCGACAGCGGTTGGTGCTTGTGCTCGAAGCGGTCGGCCACGTCGACCTGGCAGATGCGGCGCACCGAGCGGTGGCGGGGCACCTCGAACAGCAGCCCGACCTCGAGGCCCCAGTCGCCAGGGACGCGCAGCCAGCGGAGCAGGTCGGCGTCCATCGCCATCTCGCCCGCGAGGGGGTAGCGGAAGGCGGCCAGGTAGGACAGGTAGGGGTGGCGCACGACCACGTCCCCCAGCGCCTGCAGCAGCGGCCGCATGAGCAGGCGGGTGACCCGCCCGTGCAGGCGGTCGGTGAAGCGGGCGTAGTAGGCCTTGGCGAAGCTGAAGCCGAGGGCCGGGTGGAGGAGGGGGTAGACCAGGTTGGCGAGGAGGTCGCGCCGGTAGTCGACGACGTCGGCGTCGTGGAAAGCGACGTAGCTGGCTCGCTTCGACGCGGTCGCCAGCCCGGCCGCCATCCACACCGCCCGCCCCTTGCCGGCCGGGAGGGCGCCGACGTTGGCCTCCACCTCGTCGCGGATGGCGGTGACCGCGGGAGAGTCGTTCCACAGCACCACCGTCCGCCGTTCGAGGGCGCGGAAGTAGGCGAGGGCCCGCTGGTAGCCGGCCTCGTCCGCCCGGTCCAGCGAGACCAGGACGGTGTCCAGGTAGGGCGCCCGGCGCAGCTCCGCGACCATGCCGGCCAGGGCCGGCTGGTCGAGCTCGCTCACCAGGCAGGGGATGACCAGGGTCAGCGGGGTCGCGCGGGCGTGGCGAGCGAGCTCGGCCTCGCGCAGCTCGAGGTCCTGGTCGACCAGGCGCGGCAGCGTCGTCACCGGGCCTTGTTGGTGGAAGTCGCTCATCTCGCCTCCGTTCACCGTCCGGCGGCGGCAGGGTACCAGGGCGGCCCTGCCGGTGCCGCCGGCGTCGCGTCCTACCTGAGCAACCCGAGACGGGCGACCGCCATTGCCACCAGCCACAGCGCCGCCGAGACGACGGCCAGGGTGACGGCGTAGCGGCGGAGGTCGGCCGTGGTCGCCGGGCGGCCATCCGCCGTCTGGCCGCCCATGACGGCAACGTCGACCCAGCGCGTGACCAGGGCCAGCGCAGCGGCACCGACCAGGGTCAGGTGGGGGGAGATGCCGGCCAGCGACCGCCCTTCGGCGATGAGGAACGCCGAGAAAAACAGGGCGGCGGGGAGCAGGGCCATCCATGTCAGGCGGGTGACGCAGCCCAGCAGTGGGTCCTGGCGCTCGGGTGGGGGGGTGGGGGGCACGCCATCCTCCGATACGGTCGACGCCGGGGAGTCGAGAGCCACTCGCCTCCGGCTCCCAGGCGGAGAGGGTCGGTCGCGGCGACCAACGGGAGCCGGATGGCGGCCCGACCATCCGTCGTCGACCTGGGACGGCCCGTTGCCGGCCCACCCTTGCGGGCGCGCTCGCGGGCGGCGACCACGCCTCCTCCGAGGGTAGCAGCGGCGGGTCCGCGGGGTCAAGGTTGGCGTCGCCGGACCGCCACGGGTGGCCGGCGTCAGGCGCCAACGCCGGCCTGACGCACCAGCGCCACCACCTCCTCGGGGCGCTCGAGGCGGCGGAGCCGTTCGCGCCGCTCGGGTTCGGCCACCAACCGGGCGATCTCGGCCAGGGTCGCCAGGTGGCCCTGCGGGTCGCCGGCGGGGCTCAGCAGCACCAGCACCAGGGAGACCGGCTGCCCGTCGTGGGCGCCGAGGTCGAGGGGGCGGGCCAGTCGGACCACGGCGCACAGCCGCGCGTCGAGGCCGCGGCAGTGAGCGTGGGGCAGGGCGACGCCGTCGCCCAGGGTCGAGGGGAAGGCCTGCTCGCGCTCGAGCATGTCGGCCAGGGTGGCGGCCACCGCCAGGCCGGGCGCGAGCCGCGCCGCCCGGTCGAGCACCGCCCCCAGCACCGGCTCGATCGAGTCCGCCGCGAGGTCGAGGACCAGCTCGGGGCGCAGGCTGCGGCCGAGGTAGTCGGCCTCGCGGCGGAGGGCGAGGGTCACGGTCGACGGGCCGGAGGCGCCGTCAGGCTCGAACCGCACCTGGCCCCGAACGACCGCGAGCAGGGTCGCGGCAGCCCCGGCCGGGAGCCCCTCGCCGCCGGACTCGACCACGCCGGCGTCGCCCAGCTCCAGCTCGGCCGCCAGCAGCGACGGCTTGGGCAGGTCGGCCCAGACCACCCGCCCGGGCGCCTCGCCGGCGCTAACCAGGCCCTCGCGGGCGCCCGGGGCGCGGGCCGAGCGCCAGCAGAACAGGTGGCCGGCGCCGAGGGCCGGCTCGGCTATCGCGACCGCCTGGCGGTACTGCT
>CAYTJW010000808.1:0-3047 GCA_964438135.1 uncultured Thermoanaerobaculia bacterium | reverse complement strand
GTGCCACGGCTGGGGTGTCGCGGGGAGCTCGTCGCCGGGCGGGCGGATCGGCGTCCGCAGCGGCAGCTCGGTGAGGCGTCCGGGCTAGTCCAGGTCGATGTCGCGCACCGGCGGGGTCGAGTCGTCCTCGTCGCGGGCGCGGTCCATCAGCTCTCGGAAACGGTCCTCCATGATCCGGCCGCGCGACTGCTCGCGGCGCATCGCCTCGGCCATGCGGTCGGCGGCGCGGGCTTTCTCTTCCTGTATCTGCCTGAGGCGGGTCTCGAAGTCCACTTTCTCGCGCTCCTCGCGCGGCGCTTCGTGGCTGACCACGACCCCGGCCTCGGCGTCGACCTTGAGGGTGGCCTGGCAGTGCGGGCAGGTGAGGGTGACGGTGCGGCTCATGGCGGCCTCCCCGGTCGATGGTACCACCGGCTGCGGCGGCGGTTTCCTGCCGGCGGTCCGGTTTGAGGTACCATGCACCCTGTGAGGCAGGACGGGGCGGAGGCCCGGAGAGCGTGGCGGCGGCCGTGGCTGGCCGGGGTGCTGCTGGCGGCCCTGCTGCCGGTGCTCGCGGGGTGCGAGCGGACCGAGCCGACGCCCGAGGAGCGGCAGGCGGTCGAGGAGGCCGTCCGCGGCTACCTCGACCGCCTCGCTCGGGCATACTCGAGCCTCGACGCGAGTGAGCTCGAGGGATTCGCCACGCCGAACGAGATTCAGGCCGTCAACGCACAGCTGAGGACGCTGGCCAGCTCCGGCGACCGCGTTCACGCCGCCCTGCTGCAGGTCGACCTCGCCCAGCTGCTGGTGTTCCGGCTGGTCAACGCCTCGGTCGAGACGCTCGAGGTGTGGGACGTGCGGCGCTACGACGTCTACACCGGCCGGGAGAAGGGCCACAACGACGCGTCCGTGCAGCGGGCGCTGCTGCAGCTGCGGCGGGTCGAGGGGAGGTGGCTGGTGTCGGCGCGGATGGTCAAGCCGCAGGAGACGCCGGTCGCGGTGCCCCGCCCTGGCGCGAGCGAGGGGCAGGTCGAGCCGTGAGCGCGCCGGTGGTGGTGATCGTCGGCCGGCCCAACGTCGGCAAGTCGACCCTCTTCAACCGTCTGACCCGCAGCCGGCGGGCGCTGGTGCACGACCTGCCGGGGGTGACCCGCGACCGGATCCTGGCCGAGGCGCGGCGGCCGGGAGGGGGGCGCGTGACGGTCGTCGACACCGGCGGCCTGGTGCTGGAGGACGAGGAGGGTTACCTGCCGCAGATCCGCGCCCAGGCCGAGGTCGCCATCGCCAGCGCCAACGCGGTGCTGCTGGTGCTCGACGGGGCCAGCGGCCTGCTGCCGGAGGACCGCGAGCTCGCCGCCTACCTCAGGACCCTCACCGTGCCGCTGGTGGCCGTGGTCAACAAGGCCGACCGGGCGGAGGTCGAGCTGCAGGCGGGCGAGTTCTTCGCCCTCGGGCTGGGGGAGCCGGTGGTGGTGTCGGCCGAGCACGGCATGGGCATGGCCGAGCTGTGGGAGGCGCTCGAGCCCCACCTCGAGGGGGCCGACGCGGGCGAGGACGGCGAGGGGGAGGGCGAGGTCAGGGTCGCGCTGATCGGCCGGCCCAACGTCGGCAAGTCGTCGCTCCTCAACCGCCTGCTGGGCGAGGAGCGGTCCCTGGTGAGCGAGGTCCCGGGCACCACCCGGGACGCGGTCGACACGGTGCTGGAGCGCGGTGGCCAGCGCTACGTGCTGGTCGACACGGCGGGCATCCGCCGCAAGGGGCGGACCGACCGCGGCCCGGAGGTGCTGTCGGTGGTGATGGCGCGCCGCTACCTGGAGCGGGCCGACGTGTGCCTGCTGCTGGTCGACCCGGTCGAGGGGCTGACCCGCCAGGACGCGCACGTCGCGGGCTACGCCTGGGAGGCGGGTCGAGCCCTGGCGGTGGTGGTCAACAAGTGGGACCTGGTGGACGACCGGGCCGTGGGCAGGGCGTCGTTCGAGGGTCAGCTCGAACGCCAGCTGCGCTTCGCCCAGTCCTGCCCGGTCCTGTACCTGTCCGCCCTCACCGGCCTCGGCGTTCACCACCTGCTGCCCGCGGTGCGGAGGCTCGGCGAGTCCTTCCGGCGCAAGGTCGCGACCGCGGAGCTCAACCGGGTCCTGCGGGAGGCGTGGCAGCGGCGGCCGCCGGCCGTGCCGGGCAAGCGGGAGCCCAACCTGCTCTACGCCCTCCAGGGCCGGGTGGCGCCGCCGGTCTTCGTCCTCTTCACCAACTTCTCGACCGGCCTCCACTTCTCCTACCAGCGCTACCTGGAGAACACCCTGCGCGACGCCTTCGGTTTCGCTGGCGTGCCGATTCGAGTTATGATCAGGGGGCGGAGACACTGAGGATCCGGCATGGTCTTCTTCAACTACGCGCTGCGCAAGCTCAACGCCAAGATCGTCTACTACGGACCTGGCCTGTGCGGGAAGACCACCAACCTGCAGTGGATCCACGACCACTTCGAGGGCGGCCAGCGGGGCAAGATGCTGTCGCTGGCGACCGAGGGCGACCGGACCATCTTCTTCGACCTCCTGCCCCTCGAGATCGGCACCATCCGCGGCATGCAGGTGACCCTGCAGCTGTACACCGTCCCCGGCCAGGTGCACTACAACTCGACCCGGCAGCTGGTGCTGCGCGGCGCCGACGGGGTGGTGTTCGTGGCCGACTCGCAGCGCACCATGGCCCGCTCCAACCTCGAGTCGATCAAGAACCTGGAGGAGAACCTGCTCCTCCAGGGGGTCGACCTCAGGAGCTTCCCCTGCGTGCTGCAGTTCAACAAGCGCGACCTGCGCGACCTGATGACCGTGGAGGAGATGGACCAGGGCCTCAACCGCTACTCGGCGCCGATCTTCGAGGCCGTGGCCACCTCGGGCGTCGGCGTCCAGGAGACCCTCGAGGGCATCGTCAAGCTGGTGATGCGCAGCCTGCGCGAGCGCTACGAGCCGATGGTCATGGGCGCCCGGGGACCGGAGCTGCGCGTCCCCACCGGGCCGCGGCCCGTGCCCGCCGCCGCCCCGCCGGCGCGGGTGGTGACCCCGGCGCCGCCGGTG
>CAYTJW010000807.1:0-3052 GCA_964438135.1 uncultured Thermoanaerobaculia bacterium | reverse complement strand
GTCTGGCTCGGCGGGCGGCCGACCGCTTCCAGCAGGCCCTGGCTCTCGACCCGGAGAGCTCCTCCGCGCGCACCTACCTCGCCCAGGCGCAGGCCGCCGCCGCGACCAGCCCGCAGCCGGCGAGGAGGACCTCCTCCCCCGCCGCGGCCGGTGCCACGCCGCTCCCTGACCAGGCCGCCCCGGCCAGGCTGCCGCCGGCGCCGACGCCGGGCACGGCCCGCATCACCGTCTTCTTCAACTCCCCGATCAACGCCGGCTCGCTCGAGGTCACCCTCGACGGGACCTCGCTGAGCGAGATCCCGTTCGACTTCACGCGCAAGGGCATGCTCGGCATCAAGCGCAAGGGCAGCGGCCAGGTCAAGCGCGTCCTCCTGGTCCCTGCCGGGCGGCACGTCGTCGGCATCTCCCTCGAGGAGGCGGAGAAGGGCAGCCTGGGCGAGGCCAGCTTCACCGAGGTGCTCCCCGCCGGGACCGACTGGACCCTGCGCGTCGACCTGCCCGAGGGCGCGCCCCAGGCAGGCTTCTTCCTGGTTCGGGCGGCGGGTGGCTAGCGGGTTCTCGGACGCCGGTCGCGGCGGGGCGCGCTCAGCCCTCGGCGGTCAGCCTCCGACGCCCGCCCGCGCGGGGACCGCGCCCGCCGCGGAGGCTCCCCCCCCTCGGCCGCGGCCGGTGCGTCCGCGCGAGATCCCGTCGCCACGCCCGGTGAGGGCCGCGAACCCGGCACGGTGACCGATGGCAGCCGGCCTCCGCCGCCTCGAGCTGCAGACATTCTGGGGCCCCCTGGTGCTGGCCGGAGGCTCCCGGGCCGGCGAGGGGACCGTGGTGCTGCTGCCGCAGCTCCGCCTGGCGCTCGACGGCGGTCGCCCCCACCGCTCCCTGGTACCCATGGGGACCCTGTTCCTCAGCCATCTCCACCTCGACCACGCCGGCGCGCTCGGCTACTGGCTCAGCCAGCGGTTCCTCAACGCGCTGCCGGCGGCGACGCTGCTCGTCCCGGTCGAGGTCGCGAGCGAGGTCCAGCAGCTCGTCGCCCTCCACGCCCGGCTCGAGGGGGGGCGCCCCTACGCGGTCGAGATCGTGGCCGTCGCCGACCAGTCTCGCCACCGTCTCCGCGCCGACGTCGACATGACGTTCTTCGCCACCGACCACTGGGTCCCCACCCTGGGCGCGGCCCTCCTCGCGCGACGGCGCCGGCTGCGGCCGGAGCTGGCCGGGCTGCCGCGCGAGGAGATCGTCCGCCGGCGGCTCCGCGGCGAGGAGGTCTCGCTCGAGGAGCACGGGACCCTGCTGGCCTACTGTGCCGACACCGGGCCGTCTCTCCTCGACCACCGGCCCGACCTGCTCGCCGCCGAGGTCCTGCTGCTCGAGTGCTCGTTCGTCCGCAGCACGGACCGCGACCGCGCCCGCCAGTACGGGCACCTCCACCTCGACGACCTGGTGAGCCGAGCCGATCGCCTGCGGTGCCGGCACCTGGTGCTCCTCCACGGCTCCCGCCGAGACCGACTGCGGGACATCGAGGCCGAGATCGCGGCCCGGCTCGCGCCGCTCCTCGAGGGCACCGTCGACCACCTCATGGTCGACTGGGACTAGCGGGATCCTCCCGGCCGGTCGAGCCGAGCTCGGACTCCCGATGACCACAGCCCAACGTGGACTTGGACGTGGACTTGGACGTGGACCTGGACCCCGCGCGGCGATCGTCCACGTCCACGTCCATGACCACGACCACGTTCCGAGGCGTCCCACGGAACCCGACTCAACCGTGAGGATCCCGATCCCCACAAGCGGCTGGCGGGATCCTCCCGGCCGGTCGAGACGTCCATCGCCGCGATTGCTCGCAACCCACCCTGGACCTCGACCTGGACCTGGGCGTGGATCACGGGCGGCTCGGTGTCCCGGGTGGCCGACGGGAGCGCAAGCCGCCTCGCAACAGGCGGTCGGGTGACACGTCAGGATTGCTGCGCTCGGGCTGCCGCCCGGCGCCGCTCCAGTTCCAGGACCAGGTCCAGGTCGAGGTCCAGGTGCTCCGCTGTCCCATGTACCTGGCTCCACCGAGAAGCTCTCGTTCCCCAGAGGGCCCTGCCGGGGGGCGTCCCGGCCGCGGCAACGCCGGCGTCCTCTACAATTGCCCCGTGGACCCGGAGTGGATCGGTCCGTACCGCGTCGACCGCCGCCTTGGCAGCGGCGGCATGGGCACGGTCTACCGGGCCTGGGACGAGCGCCTGCGCCGCTGGGTGGCGATCAAGTCGCTCCACCCGGGGGTCGGCGACGAGTCGAGCGAGCCGCGCGCCAGGCTCAGGCGCGAGGCCCGCGCTCTGGCCGGCCTGAGCCACCCGTCGGTGGCCCAGATCCACGACTTCCTCCTCGACGACGGGCGCGAGCACATCGTCATGGAGTACGTCCAGGGCCGCTCGCTCGCCGCCATGCTGATCGACGGCCCGCTGCCCCTCGCCGAAGCCCTGCGCCTCGCCCGCCAGGTCGCCGACGGCCTCGGCGCCGCCCACGCCCGCGGCGTCGTCCACCGCGACCTCAAGTCCGAGAACGTGCTCGTCGGCCACGACGGCCAGGCCAAGATCCTCGACTTCGGCCTCGCCAAGCGGTTCGACGCCGAACCGGGCGAGGACAGTCTGACCGGGGACGGCGTGGTCATGGGCACGACCCGCGCCATGTCTCCCGAGCAAGCCCAGGGCCAGGAGCTCGACCACCGCTCCGACCTGTTCGCCCTCGGCTCGCTGCTCTACGAGATGGTGACGGGCCAGCACCCCTTCCAGGCGTTCTCGCCGCTCGAGACCATGCAGCGCGTCGTCTCCCACCACCCGCCGCCGATCCGGCGCCTCGACCCCACTCTGCCGCCAGCCCTCGAGCACCTCGTCCAGCGCCTGCTCGACAAGGACCCCGGCCGCCGCCCGGCCGCCGCCGCCGTGGTGGTCGCAGCGCTCGACGCCATCGCCGCAGGGGCGCCCGCCGTGGCGACCGCCGCCCCCGGTCGCCGGGGGGCCGGGGCCCGAGGGAGAACTATTTTATAATTGTAGCGTAAAGTCGTTGACAATGATCT
>CAYTJW010000806.1:1890-3068 GCA_964438135.1 uncultured Thermoanaerobaculia bacterium | reverse complement strand
GCCGAGACTCGCGCCCCGCCGTCCGGCACCGGCTACGCCGCGGCCGTGTCCCACCGCCTCGCCAACGCCCTCGGCTGGCCGCTGGAGAGCTGGACCGACACCGCCGCCGGGCCGGCCGACCACGTCCGCTCGGCGTACGACGGCGCCGGCCGCCTGCTCGAGACCCGCGCCGGCAGCGACGCCCTCGGCGTCTCGACCACCTTCACGACCACGGACGCGGGCCTGCCCCTGACCCGCACCGCCACGAGCCTCGGAGGCGGGGTGCCCGAGCAGCTCGTCATCCGCTACGGCTACGTCCCGCCCGGCGCGGCGCCGAACATCGGCGTGCCCGACCCCTCGGACGGCCTCCTCCGCTGCGTCCTGCGCGAGCCGACCGGCCGCGCCCTGTCCTTCGCCCACGACGGCCTGGGCCGGGAGGTGACCCGCGGCGTCTGGGACGGCACCCGCTGGCTCGAGACCGCCACCGCCTACGAGCGCTCCGACGACCTGCCGACCGAGGTGACGCCGCCGGCGGACGGCTTCGGCCAGCGCCACAGCACACTCTTCGCCTACGACCGACTCGGCCGCGTCGCCTGGGTGCAGCAGCCGGTGGGTTTGGCAGAGTGGCGGCGGCTGGTGACCGGCTACGACGACGCAGGGCGGGTGGCGTCGCGGTCGGTCGAGGACAGCCTGGGGCAGGTGTGGCGCCACCAGCGCACGGTCTACAACCTCGCCGACCAGGTCGTCGAGCAGCGGGTCGTGCGGATCAGCGCTCCCGGGCCGACCCCGGTCGGCGACGAGCTGCTCACCCGCCTCGCGTACGAGGCCGGGCGGGGGCTGCTCGAGCAGGTGGTCGACGCGGAGGGGCACGTCACCCGGTTCGAGCACGACGCCGCCGGCCGGGTGCGGCTGGCCGCGATCCTGGCCGAGGGGCAGGGGCAGGCGCTGACCGAGCTGGAGAGTCGGTACTGGCCGAGCGGTGCGGCGGGGGAGGTGGAGGAGCGGCCTGCGGACCCGGGCGCCTCGAGCCCGACCAGCTACGTGGTGCGGACCGAGCTCGACGCCGCGGGTCGGGAGGTCCAGGTCACCCAGCCCGGCGGCCACGTCACCGGCCGCTCCTACGACGCCCTGGGTCGCCTGGCGAGCGTGTCCGAGCCGGGGTCGGAGGGGCAGCGGCTGACCTCGATCGCGACCTCGGC
>CAYTJW010000806.1:0-1790 GCA_964438135.1 uncultured Thermoanaerobaculia bacterium | reverse complement strand
CTGTGGGAGGGGACCTACCACGGCCTGCGCAGCGGCGGCGGCAGGAGCGGGGCGCTGGAGCTGGCGCGGGAGCACACGCCGGAGGGCCTGCCGGCCGAGGTCAGCGCGGCGGTGGGGCCGTCGCAGCGGTACCGGCTCGAGCGGAGCTACGCCCCGAGCCTGCGCCACCTGAGCCAGGTGCAGACGACGACGCAGTCGGTGTCCTCGCTGCTGCACCTGGACGAGGGGCAGCGGCTGGACGGGTGGTGGGAGGAGGCGGCGGGGCTCGAGGGTCTGCCGGAGGTGGTGGGGGTGCCGGAGGGGACTCTGCCAGCCACGACGCGGGTCGAGCGGTTGGTGGGGGCAGGGGGCCACGACGACCTGCTGCACAGCCTGCTGGCGTCGGCCGGGGAGCAGGAGGCCGAGGCCTTCGAGGTGGACCCCGGGAGCCACCGGGTGGAGGGGTCGGGGCGGTGGACCTTCGGCTACGACCCGCTCGGCAACCGCTCGGACGCCACCTCGCGCGAGACCGGCGAGACACTGGCCTACGAGCACGACCCGGACGGCCGGCTGCTCGAGGTGGGGACGGCGTACGGGCCGGTGGCGACGCTGCGCTACGACCCGCTCGGCCGCCGGGTGGCGGCGACGGAGGCCGGGCAGACGACGTTCCGGGTCCACTTCGGCGAGCGGGTGGTGGAGGAGCGGCGGCTGGGCGGCGGGGGCGACACGGCGGTGGCCCGGCGCAGCTACTGGGGCGACGGGGTCGACCAGCTGCTGGCGTACGACCACGACTCGAACCTGGACGGGAGCTTCGAGCGCTTCCACGCCCTGGCCGACGACCAGGGCACGGTGCAGGCGATCGCGAGCCCCACGGGCACGATCCTCGAGAGCTACCTGTACCGGCCGGACGGGAGCTTCCTGGTCTTCGGCAGCGACACCGCGGCGCCCGCCGTCCGGCTGGCCCGGGTGCGGCCCGCCGACGCGGCCGCGGGCCGGGACACCCAGGGACTGGAGCTGGTCTTCTCCGAGCCGACCCAGGCCGCATCGGGTATGATCGAGCTGCGCGCGCCGGACGGCGCGGTGCTCTTTGACACGCCCGCCTGGCAGCCGAGCGCGGACCGGAGGCGCTGGCGCGTGGCCGTAGACCCGGCACTGGAGGCCGGGGCGAGCTACCGGCTGGTGGTGTCCGGCCTGGAGGACCTGGCCGGCAACGCCATGGCGGTGCCGGTGGACCAGACCTTCACCGCCCCGGCGGCGGACGCGGAGCTGACCCTCCCAGTCGGCAGCGAGGGCGACACTCTGGCGGTCGTCGACGGCCCCGAGGGCCTGGCCCTGGTCACCGGCGTGCCGGTGGACCCCCTGTCGCTGGCCTCGAGCAGCGTCACCCTGGTGCGCGCCGGCGTGGTCGTCCCCGGCGCCCTCGAGCTGCGGCCGACCCAGACCCCGACCGGCTCGGCCGACGAGCCCGGCTGGGACGGCCGCATCCTGCTCTGGCTCCCGACCGACCCGGGCGCCTATCTCCCCGCCCGCTACCAGCTGACCCTGACCCTGTCCCTGACCGACCCCGCCGGCCACCCGATCCACGGCCCCCCCGCCACTCTGACCTTCGACCGGGTCGGCAAGGGCGACGTCATCTGGTCCCTCCCCACCGAGACCCCGCTCCTGCCCGCCTCGCAGGTCGGCAACGACCGCCACCTCCACGGCCGCCCCTACCTCTCCGCCCTCGCCCTCTACGACCACCGCGCCCGCTTCTACGACCCCTCGACCCAGCTCTTCCTCGAGCCCGACCCCCTCGGCCCCGTCGACTCCCC
>CAYTJW010000805.1:0-3073 GCA_964438135.1 uncultured Thermoanaerobaculia bacterium | reverse complement strand
CCAGGTCGAGGTCCAGGACCAGGTCGAGGTCCAGGACCAGGTCGAGGTCCAGGTCGAGGTCCAGGACCAGGTCGAGGTCCAGGTCGAGGTCCAGGTTCGGGAGCGGCGGGGCGGGGCGCTCGCCGTGGGACCAGCCGTCGGGGGCCGCGTCGTGCGACCGGGGTCCCCGGTGCCGGGCCTCGGCCGCTCCGACCCCTTGGCTGACGCGCGCCCCGGCGGTCGCCCCCCTTGCGCCGGGCACGGTGGTCGGCGGTACACTCGAGCGGTGATCCTGAGGAGCGACCTCACACCGGCGCGTCGGCGGGGTGGGGGTGGGTAGCGACCGCGCGGCCGCACCCGCCGCCGGCCAGCGCCGCTGGACCCGGGTGGTGTGGGCCCTGGCGGCGGCGACCGTGGTCGCCCACCTGGCCGTGACCTGGCACGACCCGCCCAGGGTGTGGGACCTCAAGGCCGGCGACCTGCTCTTCCGGCTGCGCAACCTCGTCGCGGCGCCGGCGGCCCCGGAGGACATCGTCGTCGTCGCCGTCGACGAGGCGTCGATGCAGGAGATCGGCCTGCCCTGGCCGTGGCCGCGCGCCCTGCACGCCAACCTGGTGCGGGCCCTCAGGCAGGCAGGGGCGCGGGTGGTGGCCTTCGACGTGGTGTTCGCTTCGCCCACCGACGAGCTCTCCGACCGCCTCTTCGCCCAGGCCGTCGCCGCCGCCGGCAACGTCGTGCTGGCCGAGGACCTGGACGTGACCGACGACCCGCAGTTCCAGCGCCAGATCCTGGTCCGGCCGCTCGACCTCCTGGCCGACGCCGCGGCCTCGACCGGTCTGGCCAAGATCGCGATCGACCCGGACGGTTTCCTCCGCCGCGCGTACCTGGAGATCCAGGGCCGGCCGTCGCTGGGGCGGGCGACGGCGGAGCTCGCCCTCGGCGTCGCCCCGACCGGGCCCGACGAGGCCGCGCGGCGGCTCGGCCTGCCGCACGGCCTCGAGCGGCCGCTGCTGGTCAACTACCTGGGGCCGGTGCGCAGCGTCCGCACCGTGTCGTACTACCAGGCCCTCGACCCGGAGGCGTTCTTGCCGCCCGACACGTTCCGGGACGCGGTCGTGCTGGTCGGGAGGTCGCTCCAGGCCGCGGCCGAACTCGGGGAGGCCGACCACTTCGCGTTCCCGTTCCTGGTCGAGGGGCACGGCCCCATCGCCGGGGTCGAGATCCACGCCACCGTGGTCGACACCATCCTCCGCCACCGCTTCCTGCGGCCGCTGCCGGCCGCGGCCCAGAGCCTGCTGCTGGCCGTGTTCCTGGCCGCCGCGGCGGCGGCCCTGACGCGCGGCCGGCACGGCTTCGGCGTCGTCGCCTGGGTCGGCCTGCTCGCGCTGCTCGCCCTGGTCCAGGTCGGCGCCTTCCTGCTCGGCCGGCCGCCCGCTGCCGCCAGCTCGCTGGCCGCCTTCGGCCTCTTCTTCGTCGCCGAGCGGGTCTTCAAGCTGACCGTGGTCGACCGCGAGAAGCGCTTCATCCAGAAGGCGTTCAAGCACTACGTGTCGCCGGCGGTGGTCGACCGCATGGTCGCGGACCCGAGCCAGCTCAAGCTCTACGGCGAGTACTACGACGCCACCGTGCTGTTCACCGACCTGGCCGGCTTCACCACCATCTCCGAGCGCATGGACCCGCTCGCGCTGCGCAACCTGCTGACCGAGTACTTCTCGGACATGGTCGAGATCCTGCGCGCGAACGACGGCACCCTCGACAAGTTCATCGGCGACGCCATCATGGGCTTCTTCGGCATCCCGGTGCGCACCGAGCGCCACGCGCTGCAGGCGGCCGCCACCGCCTGCGGCATGCAGCGGCGGTTGGCCGAGCTCAACCGCGGCTGGGCCGAGCGCGGGCTGCCCCCCCTGCACATGCGGATCGGCCTCAACACCGGCCGGGTCGTGGCCGGCAACATCGGCACCCACGACCTGTTCAACTTCACCGTCCTCGGCGACGCGGTCAACCTCGCCTCGCGCCTGGAGGGGGCGAACAAGTACTTCGGCACCTGGATCATGATCAGCGAGACCACGCGGGCCGCGGTGGCCGGCGACTTCGAGACCCGCCTGCTCGACCGCATCCGGGTCAAGGGCAAGAAGGAGCCGGTCGCGGTCTACGAGCTGCTCGGCCCGCGGGGCTCGGTCGAGCCGGAGCGCCTGCGCTACGCGCGAGGCTACGAGGCCGCCTTCGCCGCCTACGTCGCTCGGGACTTCGCCGCCGCCCTGCGACTGCTCGACGAGCTCGGGGCCGCGGCCGACGACGCCGGGGTGGCCCTGCTGCGGAGCCGCTGCGAGGAGTACCTCGGGCACCCGCCCGGCGAGGACTGGGACGGGGCCTACACCATGACCGGCAAGTGAGGAGGTCTGCCATGAGACGAGCGGTCGCGTTCCTGGTGGTTGTTCTCGCAGCGGTCGGCGCCGTCGCCGCCGCGGAGCCCCAGGGCAAGCTGTTGAGCGTCGAGGGCCCGGTCGAGCTGTCCCGCGACCGGGGGGCGACCTTCGCCCCGGCGGCCGCGGCGGCGGACCTGCTCGAGGGCGACGTGGTCAGGACCGGGCGCGGGGCGCGCGCCGCCCTGCTCCTGGTCGACGGCACCCAGCTGCGGCTCAACGCATACAGCACGCTCGAGATCCGCCGTGTCCAGGGGGGCGTGACGCGGGCCTCCGCGGGCGGCGGGGCCGCGACCTCGGTCGCGCTCGCGAGCGGCGAGCTGTGGCTGCGCAGCAAGGCGCCGCGCCACGACCTCTCGGTCGAGACGCCGGCGGCCACGGCCGCCATCCGCGGCACCGAGGTCGACGTCCGCACCGACGGCTCGAGCGCCGAGGTGGTGGTGGTGGAGGGCGCGGTCGCGTTCTCGAACCCCCAGGGGTCGGTGCTGGTCGGCGCGGGCGAGGGCGGGCGCGCCCGGCGCGGCGAGCCGCCGGTCAAGTTCGCGGTCGTGAACCCCGAGAACGCGGTCCAGTGGGTGCTCTACTACCCGAGCTTCGCGCCGCCTCGGGCGGTGGTGACGCCGGCCGACGCGGCCGAGGCGGAGCGCCGTCTGGCCGCCGACCCGACCGAC
>CAYTJW010000804.1:0-3082 GCA_964438135.1 uncultured Thermoanaerobaculia bacterium | reverse complement strand
GGCCGACCCGGTTCTCGAAGAAGCGCACGGCGTCGAGCGAGCCCGCAGTGCCCGGCTGCCACCGCCCGCCGCGGGCGCTGCCGAGCATGAGCCGGTCGAACGACCCGCGCCGGTCGGTCGCGACCCTGCCCTGCGCCACGCTGACCTCGACCCAGTTGCCGAGGGAAGAGACGGCGGAGGCGAACGGGCTCCGGTTCTCGAGCCTCACCCGCACCAGGCCGCCCGAGCGCGACGGCCGCACCACGACGTCGGGGGCGGGACCGGCCCCGCCGAGGTAGGCGACCAGCGCCTCGCGCCCGATGCCCATGGACCGGGCCTCCGGCGGCAGGGGCATGAGGTCCCACCCGCCCAGCTCGGGCAGGACCAGGCGGCTCGCCTCGGCCAGCACCGCGTCGAGACGGGCCGCGTCCAGCCAGCGCGCCGCCACGCTCTCGCCGCGCCGCCAGGCTCGACCGCTCCAGGTGGCCTCGCGCTCGAAGACGAAGGTCCGGTCCAGCCTGGACTTGGTGGAGACGCTGGCGAGCTCGTCCTCGCACAGCGGGTCGATGGCGTCGGGCCACTGCGGCAGCGCCGGCTCGGTGACCGGAGCGAGGGCGACGCCGACCCGCACCCGCGCGCCGGTGGCCGCGATCGGCCCGAGCTGCTCGGCCAGCGACGATGCCCTGGCCTCGGCGCCGCGCCGAACCTGGCCGACCTCGCCGAACGCCGGCACGACGCACTCCCGGGCCGCCGCCACCAGCTCCACCACCGCCTCCTCCTGCAGCTGGTCGACGGTGACGAGCGGCACCACCGGCACGCCCGCCGTTGCAGAGAGGCGCCCGACCAGCTCGTCCATCCCCTCCGGGACCTGCGGCAGGTCGAGCACCAGCTCGGCGGGCGTGGTGGTCCCGAGGGCGCCGCTCAGCGCCCGCCACAGGGGCCCGGCCAGGTCGGGGTCGACAGGGTCGGGCGGGTCCTCGAGGCGGATCGCCACCGCGACCGGCAGCGACGTCGCCACCTCCGCCACGGGCTCGAGGCGGACCAGCGGCGTGCCGCCGGCCAGGCCGACGGAGCCCCGCCGAACCACCAGCTGGTCCACGCCCACCCGCTGCAGCTCGGCCGCCCCGACCGGGTCGAGGCCCTCGGCGCCGAGCCACACGACGACCCGCCGCGGCACCGGCGCGCCCCTGGCCGCCCGCGCCACCGTCTCGCCGCCGGAGCACCCCACCAGGCCGAAGCCCAGGACCACCAACGCCACCAACCGTGCGGTCATGGGACCATCCTAGCGGGATCCTCCCCGCCGGTCGAGACGGGCCGGGCGGCGAACGAGCGCCGCACCCGCCTCACCCGTCGCGGTCCCGGGCCGCGGCGGCGAGGGGCAGGTCCAGCCGCACCACGAGGCCGCGAGCCCCGTTGCGGGCCGACACCCGACCCTGGCAACGGGTCACCACCTGGTGGACCAGGGCCAGGCCCAGGCCGCTGCCGCCGGTGGTGGTCGAGAAGTGGGGCCGGAACAGGACCTCGAGCCGCTCCTCCGGCACCCCTCCGGCGCTGTCCTCGACCTCCACCGCCACCACCTGCTCCCCCACCTCCACTCGCACCACGATCTCGCCCGGCCCTCCCGCCAGGGCGTCGACGCTGTTCTTGAGCAGGTTGTCGACCGCCCGCCGCAGCCAGTGTCGGTCCGACACCACCCGCCACGGACCCGCCGGCGGCAGCTCCCGCCGCACCGCCACGCCGCGGCGCTCCAGCACCGCGAGGTCGCGCAGCGCCTCCTCGACCAGCGCCACCGGGTCCACCGGCTCGGGCTCCCAGCGCTCGAGCGCGACGAGGTTGGAGAACGACGAGGCGGTCGCCTGCAGCCGGTCGACCTGGACCGAGATCTCGCGGCACGCCTCGTCGAGCAGGGCGCCCAGGTCCTCCTCGCCGCGCCGGCGCGCGGCCTGCAGCTCCTGCACCCACAGCCGCACCGGCGTCAGCGGGTTCTTGACCTCGTGGGCGACGATCCGCGCCAGCTGGGCGAGCTGGCGCAGCCGGTCGGCCTGGACCACGTCCGACACGTCGTCCACCGCCGCCACCAGCCCCCAGCCCCGGTCGGGCAGCGGCACGCGGGCCACGCCAACCCGCCACGTCACGTCCTCGCCCGGCAGCGGCTGCACCGTCTCCACCACCGAGCCGGTCGGGTCGAGGGCCTGCTCGGCCATCCGCCGGACCCGCGCCAGGACCACCTCGCCGCGCTGCGCCAGCAGCTGCTCGGCGCTCGGGTTGGCGAAACGGACCCGCGCCCCGTCGCCTTCCAGCACCAGCACCGCCGGGGCCAGGGTGGAGAGGGTGATGCGCAGCATCTCCTCCTGCGAGCGGAGGCTGTGCTCGCGCTGCTGCACCTCCTCGCTCATCGACCGGACGGCGTCCAGCACCTCGGCCAGGTCGACCTCGCGCGGCCGCGGGAAGGTGCCGACCGGCTCCCCGCTCAGCAGCCGCCGGGCGAGAGCCACCAGGTCGTGCAGCGAGGCGGTGAGGCGACGCTCCACCCGCGAGGTCAGCTGCAGCACCAGCAGGGTCGACAGGATGGCGCCGGTCAGCAGCCAGTCGACCGCCAGCGGCGCCTCCTCGGTCAGCGCCAGCTGGCTCGGCAGGACCTGCAGCAGGAGCCGGCGCCCGCCGAGCTCGACCGGGCCGGCCGCCACCAGGCGCCCGGCCTGGCGCGCGACCACCGCCTCGTCGCGGCCGAGCAGGAACTGTGGGAACACTGCCGCCATCGGCAGCTCGGGCAGCACGCCGGCCGCGAGCAGGTCGCGCCGCGACACCGTCGCCACCGCGGCGCCGTCGAACAGCACCACCTCCCCGCCGACCAGGCGCGACAGCCAGCCCGCCAGCTCGTCGTCCACCGCCAGACCCTCGGCCAGGGACATGGCGGTGTGGCGGGCGGCGCGCAGGGCGTCGAGCCCCGCCACCTGGTCCAGGCGCTGCTCCTCCCGCCGCAGGCGCAGGTGCAGGAAGGGGGCGAGGATGACCAGCGGCAGCACCACCCCCGACGCCACCAGCAGCCGCAGCCGGCCGCCGAAGCTCGCGAGCTGCTCGCGGCGAACGGCGGGCGGGCGGG
>CAYTJW010000803.1:0-3082 GCA_964438135.1 uncultured Thermoanaerobaculia bacterium | reverse complement strand
GCCGAGACGGTCGGCGACCCGGTCGGCGGTGTCGAGCATGACCTCGGCCGCGCCCATCGCCCCGCCGGCCGACATGGCGACCGGCCAGGCGCCGGCGAGGAGGGCGCCGAACCAGGCGTCCATCCACTCCCAGGAGGTCGGGAGGACGACCAGCACCGGCTCGCGCGGGGCGACGCCGAGGGCCGCGAAACGCGCCGCCGCCGCGGTTGCCCGTGCCAGCAGCTCGGCGTAGGTGTGCCGCTCGGCAACCCGGCCGCGGGGGTCGAGGATGGCGATGCCGCGGTCGGGGAAGTCCCGCGCCGCCCGGGCCAGGGCCTCGGGCAGGGTGGTGGGTGGGGGGGCGTGATGGTCCACGGTCGGCAGCCTCGGGTGCGACGAGCCCCGCCGGCAGGGCCGGGGCGCGTCGATTCTACACCGCCGGTCAGGCGCGGGCCTGCTCCTGACCCGCGACCTCGGCCTTGACCCGCGCCATGTCCAGCGTCTTGACCTGGGCCAGCAGCTGGTCGAGGGCGGCAGCCGGCAGCAGGCCGGGTTGGTTGAAGAGGAGGATCCCCTGGCGGAAGACCATGACGTTGGGGATCGAGCTGATCCGGAAGGCGCTGGCCAGCTCCTGCTCCTGCTCGGTGTTGCAGGCGGCGAAGGTGACGTCCGGGTGGCGCTCGGCCGCGGCCTCGAAGATCGGTCGGAAGCTGCGGCAGGGGCCGCACCAGGGCGCCCAGAAGTCGACGATGAGGATGTCGCTGCCCTCGATGGTGGCGTTGGCGTTGGCGGGGGTGAGCTCGGTGATGGCCATGCGGGGCTCCTCCTCGGCGGGCGGGTCGTCGCCCGCAATTCAGAGCGTATAACGATAGGGTGATGTTAGCATATTCCGCCGGTCAGTGGTCCTCGGGCTCGAGGAAGCTGGGCAGGCGGTACTGCGGCGGCGGCAGGGCCGGGGGAGGGGCGGCGGGGGCGACGACGTTGAGCCGGTCGGTCAGGTCCGCGGGCAGCTCGGCCAGGAAACGCGACGGCTGGACGATGACGTCGACCCGGTGGCGGTCCCTGGCCAGCAGCGGGTGGACCAGGTAGAGGCGGTCGCGGGCGCGGGTGACGGCGACGTAGAACAGGCGCCGCTCCTCCTCCTCGTCCTCGGCCCGGGGGCCGGGGAATCGCCCCTCGGCCAGCCAGATCACCACCACCACCCGCCACTCGAGGCCCTTGGACTGGTGGGCGGTGGACAGGGTCACCATCTCGTCGGGCGGGCCGCCGAGCTGGTCCTCGCCCGACAGGTCGTTGAGCAGGCCGACCTCGGCCAGGAAGGCGGCCAGGTCGGGGTAGCCGTCGGCGAACAGGGCCAGCTGCTCGAGGTCCTCGAGGCGCGACCCGGCGGCCTCGAGGTTGTCGCGCGCCCATTCCCGGTAGAAGCCGTCGACGACGTGCCGCACCGCTTCCCCCGGCTGGCCCGAGAGCGGCGGCGTGGCCAGGGGCGCGAGCAGGGCCTGGAGACCGGCGAGGGACGCGGCCGCCCGCCGCGGCAGGTCGCACGCCCCCGGCGCGAGCGCCAGCAGGGAGGCGAGCGGGTCGCCGGTCGCCAGCCTCTGCCACAGGCGCGACGCCAGCCGGGCGCCGAAGCCGGGCCGGAGCTTGACCGCGCGGGCGAAGGCGACCTCGTCGCGCGGGTTGTCGACGAAGCGGAGGTGGGAGAGGACGTCCTTGACGTGGCGCTGCTCGAAGAAGCGCAGGCCGGAGCGGACCCGGAAGGGGATGCTGCGGCGGGTCAGCTCGACCTGCAGCTCGAGGGAGTGGGAGTGGTTGCGGTACAGGACCGCCACCTCGTCGAGCTCGACCCCCTCCTCGCGCAGGGCGAGGAGCTGCTCGGCGACCCAGCGCGCCTGCAGCTCCGGGCTCGGGGTGGTCACCCACAGCGGCCGCTCGCCGCCGCCCCGCACCGGCACCAGCCGCTTGCGGAACTGGCGTTGGTTGTGGGCGATCGAGGCGCTGGCCAGGGCCAGGATGGGCGGCGTCGAGCGGTAGTTGGTGTCGAGGTCGAAGACCGCGGCGTCGGGGTAGCGCTCGGGGAAGCCGAGGATGTTGGCGTACTCCGCGCCGCGGAAGGCGTAGATCGACTGGGCGTCGTCGCCCACCACCACCAGGTTCCTCTGCGGGCCGAGCATGGCGTCGACGATGTCGGCCTGCAGCCGGTTGGTGTCCTGGTACTCGTCCACCAGCAGGTGGTCGAAGCGACCGGCGAGCTCGGCCCGCGCCTCGGGGAAGCGGGACAGGAGCAGCAGCCAGTTGAGCAGCAGGTCGTCGAAGTCCATCACGTCCGCCGCCCGCTTGCGCTCGAGGTAGCGGCGGAAGGCGCTCGCCACCAGCGGCGCCTGGCCGAGGTACTGCGGCGCCCGCTGCAGCAGGACCTGCTCCAGGTCCCGGCCGGTGTTGATGACGAGGCTGTACAGGCCGACCAGCAGCTGGGCGCGGGGCGTCCGCCTCTCCGGCGCGTCGGGGGTCGCCTCGGCCAGCGCCGCCGCCATCAGGTCGGTCGAGTCCTCGCGGTCGAGGATGCCGAAGCGCGGGCTGTAGCCGAGCAGCTCGGCGTGGCGCCGCAGGAGGCGGTGGCCGACGGCGTGGAAGGTGCCGCCCACGACCCGGCCGCCGCGGCCTTCCACCAGCTGCTCGACGCGGTCCATCATCTCCCGGGCGGCCTTGTTGGTGAAGGTCAGGAGGAGGATGCGGCCGGGCGGGACGCCGTCCTCGATCAGGCGGCAGACGCGGTGGACCACGGTCCGGGTCTTGCCGCTGCCGGCCCCGGCGAGCACCAGCATCGGCCCCCCCGGGTGGAGCACGACCTCGAGCTGCTGCGGGTTGAGGTCCGCGTCGTGGCGTGCCCGGCGCGCCGTCGCCGGGGCGCGCCCGGCACCGCCGCGGACGAGGCCGGTCATGGCAGGCTGGGCGAGGCCAGGAGGCAACGGTCGAAGCTGGCGGTCAGCCCTCGACCGCACAGGACCATGGTCTCCACCACCCGCGCCTCGCCGTCGAGCAGCGCGTCGAGCGCCGGCACGAACGGCGCCGGCACCAGCACGTCGAGGCTCGGCGCCGAGGA
>CAYTJW010000802.1:0-3082 GCA_964438135.1 uncultured Thermoanaerobaculia bacterium | reverse complement strand
CCCGTCTCCCCGGCGCGGCCCTGGCGGCGCCGCTGCCGCGTCATCCCGTTCCCCCGTCCGCCGCCGACACCAGGGCATCGGCGCCGGCTCCCCCCGCCCGCCGATGGAGCAGCCGCCGGCCGAGGGCGGTGAGGGCCAGCATCGCCCCCAGCACCACCACGATCGCCGGCCCGGCCGGCGAGTCGAGGCGGTACGAGGCCCACAGCCCGATGGCCGACCCGGCGGCGCCCACCAGCCAGCCGACGACCAGGCGGGCGCGCAGGCTCTCGGCGACCAGGATCGCGACGCAGGCCGGGATCACCAGGTAGCTGAAGACCATCAGGATGCCGCCGATCTCGACCGAGAAGGTGATGGTGACCCCGAAGGTGAGGTAGAAGACGAAGTCCCACCACCGCACCCACCAGCCCCGCCGGTAGGCCTCCTCGGGGTCGGTGGTGATGAGCAGGAAGCGCTTCCGCAGCAGGGCGTGGAAGAGGCCGAGCAGCGAGTAGACGACCAGGTCCTTGAGCACCGTCGGCCAGGTCACCCAGAGCAGGTTGCCGGCCAGGGTTTCCTTGATGTGCTCGGCCCCCTCGGCCGAGCGGTCGGCGAGGAGGATGCTGGTCGCGGAGGCGAGGACGAAGGCGATGCCGATGACCGCTTCCTGGGGGATGCGCTCGTGGCGCATGCGGGTCAGCGCGAACACCACCGCGGCGAGGACGGCGAAGCCCATGCTGTAGGCGGTCGACCCCAGCTCCCCGGGGTGGTGGCCGCAGAGGAAACCGACCACCGCGCCGAGGGCGGCGAACTGGGCCACCGCCAGGTCGACGAACAGCACTCGGCGCTCGATGACGTGGATGCCGAAGTAGGCGTGGATGCCGACCAGCACCAGGCAGGCGGCGAACGGGGCGGCCATGAAGGAGAGCATCTGGGTCATGGTCGGCGGCCCTCCTGGCCGTGGCGGTGGCGGTGCGGTCCGCCGCTGTCCTGGTCGTCCGTGGCGGTGCCCGGGCCGGTGGCCCGGACCCGGCCCTCGACCGCGGTGGTCAGGCGGGACAGCCACAGGTCGACCAGCGCCTCGTAGGTGTCGACGCCCGGCTCGCCGCCGACCGACAGCGGCACCACCACCAGGGTGACGCCGGTCCGCTCGGCGATCGCCTCCGGGGTGGAGCGCTCGAAGTAGTTGGCGCACAGCAGGACCGGCACCTCCTGGGTGGCGATGAGGTCGACCAGCTCGAGGACGTGCCGGGCGCTGGGGGGGATGCCCGGCTTGGGCTCGACCTCGGCCACCACCTGGAAGCCGAGCAGGGCCGCCAGGTAGGGCCAGTTCCTGTGGTACGTGATGACTCTCTGGCCCCGGAGCGCCCGGGCCTGCCCGAGCCAGCCGCCGAGCTCGTCCGCCAGCCCCTGCTGCTCGAGGAAGGGGACCAGGTTGCCGGCGGCCGCGAGGCGGTCGAGGGTGGCGGCGTCCAGCAGCTCGAGCAGGTCGGCACCGTACAGCTTCTCCGACAGCCGGTCCTGGAAGCGCTGCAGGTTGGCCTCGTAGGTCGGGCACCCGGCGGGGTCGACCTTGCACAGGCCGGTGGCGATGTTGCGGGCGATGACGCGGGCGTTGAGCGGCGAGGTGTGGACATGGGGGTTGCCGTGGACGTGCACGTCGCCCGCCGAGCGCGACAGCGACACCGGCCTCTCCAACAGCTCCAGACCCTGGCTGGCGGAGACGTAGCCGGCCTCTCCCTCCAGGAGGTCGCGGTTGCCGGCCTTGTTGACCAGCACCGGCAGCCACAGCTCGAGGTCGAGCCCGGTCGAGACCAGCAGGTCGGCGTCCCCGAGCATCAGGGCATAGGACGGCTTGGGCTTGATGAAGTGGGGGTCGGAGCCGCCGGGGACGATCCCCTGCACCTCGACCCGCTCCCCGCCCAGCTCCCGGGCGATGGCGGCGTAGTCCTGGGTCGTGGTGACGACCTTGACGGTGGCTCCCGCCTCGACCCCTGCCAGGGCGAGGGCCAGCACGGCGGCGGTGACGACGGTGTGGCGCATGGCGTGCTCCTCTCAGTAGCTCTCGTGCTTGTGCGGCCCGGCCGAGAACGTGGCCTGCAGCAGGACCTGGCGATCCGAGCCGCTCTCGGAGTCGTCGCTGAAGGTGAGCTGGCCCCGCAGGCGGACGAACTCGGACTGCCAGAGGGTCAGGTACGGGGTGACGCCCCAGCGCCGTTGACCGCGTGCCAGCTGATCCTCGACCCAGTCGAGGCGGGCGCCGGCGACCCACCGCCGCGACAGCTTGCCCTGGCCGTAGAGGTAGCCGCCCCAGCTGGACGCGCTCTCGTCCGGTGCAAGCTCGCGCCGGGCGTGCAGCAGCATGCCGCGTACCGTCACCTCGCGGTAGACGGAGCGGTCGGCGGGGTTCCAGTTGTAGCTGGCGTCGAGGGCGAGGAAGTCGTTCCAGAGGTCGCCGTCCGGGTCGGCGGCGCCGACTGCTGCGTCGAGCCCGAGCTCGAGGTAGGCGTCCTGCGACAGGTCCCAGTAGCTCTTGAGCCGTGCCACCAGGCTCGGTTGCTCCCAGTCGGCGCCGGCAAAGGCGACCTCGTTGTCGCCGTCGGTCACCTCGACGGTCAGCTCGTTGACCTCGGCCCACAGCGACGGCATCAGCCAGTCGACCGCCAACCCGGTGCTCGCCAGCCCCTCCTCGCCGAAGCTCTCGGTCAGCACCCAGGGCAGGTCGGCCTGGTCCAGGGCGTGCTCGTGCCAGCGGTTCAGGACCCCGAACTGCTGCCGCTTCTTGCCCGCGGTCAAGGTCAGGTGGCCGGGCAGGTGGAGCCAGGTCAGGTAGGCCTCCTCGACCTCGCCGCCGTGCTCGTGCTCCCCCTCCTCGTCGTGACCCGCCTCGCCGTGGAAGCCGACCACCACGTGCATGCGCGTGTAGGGGTCGAGGTCGGACTGGAGGTCGAGCTCGACCCCGGCCAGCTGGAGCTCCTCGCGTACCTCGTCGCCGCCCACCAGGTGGACGTCGCCGGTGACCGACAGCTCGGGGTTGAGCTGCGGCTGCATGCGCTCGCCGGAGGAGAAGGCGGTGGAGGTGTCCACCCCGGTCGAGGCGGCCGGC
>CAYTJW010000801.1:0-3094 GCA_964438135.1 uncultured Thermoanaerobaculia bacterium | reverse complement strand
CCACTTCGTCGACGTCAACCTGCGCGCCGGCGACGCCATCGTCGTGCGCTCCAGATCCGGCCACGTGGTCGAGGTGATCGAGGGCCGCGGACCCAAGGAAGTGGGTACCTTCTGGGGACTGTCGGCGATGGGCGACGAGCTCCTGCTGGAGCTCGCCTTCCAGCACGACTACCCGGCGCCGCCGTTCCGCGTCGACCAGGTCATCGTCGGCTCGGCCGAGCTGTTCGACGGCGGCGCCCCGGGCGGCCCGGAGAGCATCTGCCCGCCCGAGGACTTCGACGACGTCATCTGCTACCAGGGCGACGCCGGCACCTGGGCCAACGTCGTCGCCTCGGTCGGTGTCATGACCGTGGGCGGCACGCCCGCCACCGGTCTGTGGTGCTCGGGCGCCAACGTCTCGCCGCGCAACTACCTGCTGACCAACCAGCACTGCATCGAGAACCAGGCCGGGTGCGCGAGCAGCGAGTTCGTGTTCAAGTACTACCGCACCGGCTGCAACGACGGCTCGGCGGCGACCGCCGACTGGCAGGGGTTCCACTGCGACACGGTGGTCGCGTCGTCACCGTACGGGGGCCTGTGCGAGCCCAACCCCTCCAACCTCGACTTCACCCTGTCGAGCGTGGTCGGTGACCCGGCCGCCACGTACGGCAACGTCCAGCCGGACCCCACGCCGTTGACATCGGGCGAGGCGGTCTACATCGTCCAGCACCCGGACGGCCGGCCGCACGAGATCACCCACGGCAGCGGCGCGGACGTGGTGGTGGACGGCTACACCGTGCGCTACTACAACACCCTCGACACCGAGCCCGGCAGCTCCGGCTCGCCCATCTTCCGCCAGGCCGACCACCGCATGGTCGGCCTCCACCACTGCGGCGACTGCGCCACGGCGGGCCAGGGCAACCGCGGCATGCGCATGTCCGACATCTACCCGCACATCGAGAGCTACCTGTGCACCACCGAGGTGACCCTGGCCGGCGACGGCAGCCAGGACCTGCAGGAGGTGGCGGGCAACGGCGACGCGGTGGTCGACCCGGGCGAGACCTGGTCGTTCCGCCCCCGCGTCCGCAACCAGGCGTGCGAGCTCGGCGTCCGGGCGGTCCACGGCGACGTCGAGGTCAACGTCGCCTCGGCCGGACCGCTCCAGGTCTCACCGGCCGCGGTGCAGTTCGGCGCCATCGCCGCCGGGACCGCGGCGGCCTCGGTCGAGGCGGTCGTGGTCGCGCTCGACCCTCAGGTCGCCTGCGGCGGTGAGGTCATGGTCGACCTCGCCAACGTCACCGGCAACGGCGTGGCGGTCATGGTCGACGTGCGGCCGATCTGGACCGCCCCGGTCGGCGAGCTGGTCACGACTGTGCTCCTCAGCGAGGACTTCGCCGACGGGCTGACCGGCTGGACGGTGGTCGACGGTGGCACCGGCAGCGGCCCGGCCCAGACCTGGACCACCTCGAACCCGGGCGGCCGCACCCTGCCCCTGACCGCGCCCTTCGCCATCGCCGACTCGGACGACCTCGGCTCCGGCTTGCAGATGGACGAGGAGCTGATCTCGCCGGTGGTGGACTGCACGGGCTACGCCCAGGTCGAGCTGCAGCTCGCGCACGACTTCAACTCGTACAGCGACGAGCTGGCCGACGTCGACGTCCGCTCGGCGGCCACCGGCGGGGCGTGGGTGAACGTCGCCCGCTTCACCGGCGCCGACGCCTCGGGCACCGTCCTCGTCGACATCTCCGCCCAGGCCTCCGGCCAGGTCGACGTGCAGGTCCGCTTCCACTACCACAACGCCGTCTACGAGTACTGGTGGGCGGTCGACGACGTGACAATCCTGGGCAACAACGGCTTCGTCTGCAACCCGTACGAGAACGCCGCCATCTTCGCCGACGGCTTCGAGTCGGGGGACGTGGGGGCCTGGGACAGCTCGCAGCCGTAGGAAGCTCTCAGCTGTCAGCGATCAGCTCTCAGCTCCCAGCGCCCAGCCACAGAGGGTGCCGGGTCGTGACACGATGGCGGTGGGGTGGCGCGCTCGACCGCACCGCCACGCCCGGAGCGCCGCCGCTCGCGCCACCGGGCGGGCGGGGGAGCTGACGGCTGAGAGCTGATCGCTGACCGCCGAAGGCCGACCGCCTCACCGGCCGTGCCCGCCGTCGACCCACCAGGCGTCGCCGCGGTCGAACCACCACGCCGACGAGTCGCGGGCGACGACGCGCTCGGCCAGCTGGCGGCCGAGGGGTGTCTTGAGGCGCTGCAGGTTGAAGGGAATCCAGTCGCGCGCGGCCTTGTGGCCGGCGTCGAGCTGCTCCTTCAGGCGCAGCAACAGCTCGAGGTGGTCGGCGTCGCGGGCGAGGACCGCCTCGGCCGTCTCCTGGGCGCGGAACTCGGCCAGCAGGCCCTCCACCTCCGGCCCGCACGGCAGGCCCCCGGCGAGGTCGGCGGCGGCCGCCGCCTCGTCCACCCGGACGTACCGCTGGTTCAGGTAGTTGAGGTCGCCGGTGCGGGCCTCGGCGAGGTCGTGGAGGAGCGCCATCTCGACCGTCCGGGCGCGGTCCACCGCGCCGTCGAGACGTGCCAGGACGAAGGCGATGACGGCCGTCCGGAAGGCGTGGCCGGCGACGTTCTCCGGCTCCGCTCCGGGCAGGAACTGCCAGCCCGAGCGGGGAGTCCGCTTGAGCATGCCGGCCTCGAACAGGAAGTCGACGATCCGGTCCACGGTCACCCCCTTCCGCGCGCCGGATTCTACCCGAGCGAGGTCGGGCACGGCGGCGGCCGGCCGGCCTCCTCCGGCCGAAGACCGGACGGGGCTCAGTGGAGCGCGGGGCGGCCGGTCACCCCGCTGCCGGTGACGCCGACGATCTCCACCGGAGTGACCCGGTTGGCGAGGTCGGCCGTGGCCGGCAGGTCCGCCGTCACCCGCACGAAGGTGTCGGTGAGACCGTCCCAGCGCCGGCCGGTGGCGGCGGGACGGGACGACTCCCACAGCACCATCGGCCGGGTGCCGACGAGGCGGCGGTGGAAGTCGGCCGCGAGCCGGTCGGCGAGGGCGCGGAGGGCGCGGGCGCGCCGCTCCGCCACCGCCGGGGGGACCTGGCCGGGCATGACGGCC
>CAYTJW010000800.1:0-3099 GCA_964438135.1 uncultured Thermoanaerobaculia bacterium | reverse complement strand
CCGCTCGAGGCGCTCGACCGCGGTCGCCGCTCCGTTGTCCGGCGGCCCGGCCGGCGCCGCAGCCGGGCCGCGAGCGCGCGCCGCCAGGGCCAGCGCCACGACCGCCAGCAGGGCGTTGCACAGGGCGAGCAGGCCGAGGCTGGCGGTCAACCCGAGGCCGGGGATGAGGACGAAGGCCATGGTCAGCGAGCCGACCACCGCGCCGAGGGCGTTGACGCCGTACAGCTCCGACACCCGCCGACCGGCCAGGTTGAGGCTGGAGCTGGCGTGCCGGACCATGGCCGGCAGGGTGCCGCCCATGGCGACGGTCGGCGGCAAGAGCAGCAGGCCGGCCGCCAGCGCCTTGAGCAGGATGCCGCTCGCCCCGCCCTCGTGCGCGCCGCCCGCGGCCCAGGCGCCGTAGGCCGAGCCGACCAGCGCCTCGAGCGGCAGGTAGGCGAGGGCGAAGACGCCGACGCCCAGCTCGAGGTAGGCGTACAGGGCGAGGGGCGAGCGCAGGCGGTCGACGAGCCGCCCCAGCCACCAGGCGCCGAGCGCCAGGCCGCCCATGAAGGCGGCGAGCACGGTGGCGTAGGAGTAGGCGCTGACGCCGATGGTCGCGAGCAGCACCTTGCTCCACAGCACCTGGTAGCCGAGCCCGGCCCAGCCGGACAGGAAGAAGACCAGGTGCAGGGCCGCCCGGTCCAGGCGACGGCCGGGCGGCTCGGCGACGGCCGTGCTTGCAGCCACGGCGGCATGGTCGGGGGGCGACCGGCGGCTGTCAAGCGAGCGGCGAGCGGGGGCACGGGGAGAGAGGTGACGGACCCGGACCCGGAACCCCCCGGCCGACAGGGCCGCCGCCGCCACCGCCCTTGACGCCACCGCCCGCGGGCGGTATCAGTGGGGGGGACAGAACGCCGCCCGGGCACAGAGGATCCGAGGGGAAGGGCTTGCCGACGGCGGGGCGGGCCGCGCAGGCCGGAAAGGACGCCGTCATGCGCCGTGTCCAGCTGCTGTCGCTCGCGGCCGCGCTCGCGCTCGCCGCCATGCCCCTCTCCGCCCAGGTGCCGGACTCCGAGCGGGACGCGCTGGTCGACTTCTTCAACGCGACCGGCGGCCCGGAGTGGACCAACCACAGCGGCTGGCTGGGCGCGCCCGGCAGCGAGTGCGCGTGGTTCGGGGTCCAGTGCGACGAGGGGCACGTGAGGGGCCTGGAGCTGGTCGACAACAACCTCAGGGGCGAGATCCCGCCCTCCCTGCCCGGGCTGTCCAGCCTGGTCTACCTCGACCTCGGGTGGAACCACCTCGGCGGGCCCGTGCCGGTCTTCCTCGGCGACATCCCCTCCCTCGAGGCCGTGCTCCTCAACCACAACCAGCTCAGCGGCGAGATCCCCGGCGCGGCTCTCGCCGGCCTGCCCAACCTGATGTACCTCGGCCTCGCCGGCAACCAGCTCCACGGCACGATCCCGGTCGAGCTCACCGCCATCGCCGGCCTGATCGGGCTGGAGCTGGAGGAGAACCAGCTGACCGGCACCATCCCGCCCGGCCTCGGCCAGCTCACCGGCCTCGACAGCCTCATCCTCGCCTCCAACCAGCTGACCGGCAGCATCCCGACCGAGCTCGGCCAGCTCGCCAACCTGCAGTGGTTCGCCCTCGCCAACAACCGCCTCACCGGCACCATCCCCGAGGAGCTGTCCGCCTGCACCCTGATGGTCGGCTTCTGGTTGTCCAACAACCTCTTCACCGGCACCGTCCCGAGCTGGCTCGGCGGCTTCTCCGACCTCGAGTACCTCGGCCTGGACGCCAACCAGCTGACCGGCACCATCCCACCCGAGCTCGGCAACCTGTCGCGCCTGACCGGCCTCGACCTGTCCTGGAACCAGCTCCACGGCACCATCCCCGCCGGGATCGGCAACCTGACCCTGTTGCAGGGGCTGTGGATGGGCGGCAACAACCTGACCGGCACGCTGCCCGAGGGGATCGGCAACCTCGAGGGCCTCCAGAGCCTGTGGCTGGACCTGAACCTGCTCGAGGGGACCATCCCGCCGACGATCGGCAACCTCACCGACCTGGTCTACCTCGGCCTGGCCCAGAACCGCCTCGAGGGGACCATCCCGCCCGAGCTCGGCAACCTCGCCCAGGTGACCGAGATGTGGCTCGGCAACAACCGGCTCGAGGGGACCATCCCGCCCGAGCTCGGCAACCTGGACCAGCTGCAGGTGCTGTGGCTGGCCTGGAACCGGCTCGAGGGGCCGCTGCCCGGCGAGCTCGGGGGTCTCGACAGCGTTCACTCGATCGGCCTCGACTCGAACCGCCTGGTGGGCGAGCTCCCGGCCGGGCTCACCGCCCTCTCGAACCTCGGCGAGGACGGCCTCAACCTCCACTGGAACGGGCTCCACACGACCGACGCCGACATCGCAGCGTGGGTCAACGCCCGCCACGACGGCGACGACTTCCAGATCACCCAGACCGTGGCCCCGGCCGACGTCGCGGTGACCGCGGTGACCGCGACCTCCATCGCCCTCGGCTGGACGCCGATCCCCTTCAGCTGGGAGTCGGGCACCTACCGCGTGCTCGCCGCCACGTCGGCCGGCGGGCCGTGGAACCTCATGCTCGAGACGCCGGACAAGGTCGCCGACGGCGCCGAGCTGGTCGGCCTCGCGCCGGGCACGACCTACTACCTGGCGGTGCAGACCCTGAGCCAGCCCCACGAGGGCAACCTGAACCAGGTCCTGAGCGAGCCCTCGACGGCGGTGACCGCGACCACGCTGGGCGCCACCGACTGCACCCTGAGCTGCTCCGCCACCGTCGCCGCCGAGGCCGCGGTCGGCGAGGCCATCGCCTTCCACGCCGCCGCCACCGCCACCAACTGCGCCGGCTCCCCCACCTTCGCCTGGTCCTTCGGCGACGGCGCCACGTCGAGCGGCCCCGACCCGAGCCACGCCTACGCCTCGGTCGGCACCTACGGCTGGCGCGTCACCGCCTCGGCCGACGGCGCCTCCTGCAGCGCCAGCGGCGCGGTGGTGGTACGCGGCGCCGACACCGTGTGCGGCAACGGCTCCTGCGAGGCGGGCGAGACGGCCTGGACCTGCGCCGCCGACTGCGGCCTCGGCGCCGAGC
>CAYTJW010000799.1:0-3103 GCA_964438135.1 uncultured Thermoanaerobaculia bacterium | reverse complement strand
CCGGTGCAGGAGGAACTGCGTCTGGTCGGCAATGATGCCGATCGGCCCGCCAGGAACAGGCTCATGCTCCGGTGGTTGGCCGGCCGGCTTGCCGAGTGGCTTAGGTCGAACACCGAGGTGCGCCATGCGCGGGGTGCTGTGCCACAGGGAACGGTGGTCCTGCGCGACTCCGACGGTGTCCCGCAGCAGGTCGTGATTGGCTCTCTGGCCTGCACGACGGACGGCCTTGGGCTCACACCCGGGAACCCGTTGAGCCTCATTCAGGCTTCCGAGACACCCGAAGAGGCGGCCCTGCTCAGTCAGTGGTTCGACGCCCAGTGGGCTGCTCTGCCGGCGGACTCCGAGGCACAGGCGAAGCTGGTGGCGGGTCTTCAAGCGCTGGCGGGACACCGAGCCCCGCTTCTCATCTATGTCCTGATGCTCCATCACCTGTTCGGAGGTCGGGATGATCAGCTCGACGAAGACACGATCGTCAAGCCCTCGACGGGCATCCGGAACACGGTGGTCTGGCGCAAGCTCTTCAAGTTCCAGCGGGATGGTGTGGTGGGCGCCCTCGACAAGCTCAACCGGTTCGGTGGGTGCATCATCGCAGACAGCGTCGGCCTGGGGAAGACGTTCGAGGCCCTAGCCATCATCAAGTATCACGAACTCCGCAACGACCGGGTGCTGGTCCTCTGCCCCAAGCGGTTACGAGACAACTGGACCATCTACAAGGCGAACGACCGGCGGAACTTCCTTGCATCGGACCGCTTCAACTACGACGTCCTCAACCATACCGATCTGTCCCGTGACGGTGGTCTATCAGGAGACATCGACCTGGCACACGTCAAGTGGGGCAACTACGACCTGGTGGTCATCGACGAGTCTCACAACTTCAGGAACAAGAAGACGCCGCGGACGGGGGGAGAGACGCGCTACGACCGCCTGATGCGCCAGATCATCAAGGAAGGCGTCAAGACTCGAGTCCTGATGCTCTCGGCGACACCCGTGAACAACCGCCTGGCCGACTTGCGCAACCAGGTCGCCTTCGCCACTGAGGGCGACGACACCGCGCTCCGCGATCACGGCATCTCGAGCATCGACAGCACAACGCGGCTTGCCCAGAAGCAGTTCAACCGCTGGCTCGAACTGGACGAGGCAGAACGCACGCCGGCCCAGCTGATCGACATGTTGGGGTTCGACTACTTCACGTTGCTGGACCTGCTGACCATCGCCCGCTCGCGCAGGCACATCGAGAAGTACTACAACACCGCCGAGACCGGTCGGTTTCCCGAGCGCCTGAAACCCATCAACATCAAGGCCGATGTCGATCGCGCCGGTGGGTTTCGGTCGATTCGCGAGATCAACCAAGAGATCCGGAGGCTGCACCTGGCGTCGTACGCGCCGCTCCGGTACGTGCTCCCGCACAAGCAGGCAGCCTACGACGCGAAATACAGCACCCAGATTCGAGGTGGTGAAGGGTTCTTCCGTCAGGTCGACCGCGAAGAGAGCCTCATTCACCTGCTGCGCGTCAACGTCTTGAAGCGGATGGAGAGCGCCGTCAGCTCGTTCGCCCTGACGGTGCAGCGGCAACAGGAAGACGTCGAACAGACACTCGCCCATCTCGAGGCCCACGAGGAGACAGTCGAGGACATCGACATCGCGGATGTCGATATCGATGACCCCGCTTTCGAGAACCTGCTCGTGGGGCGACGGGTGCGGGTGTTGCTCAACGACGTCGACCACGTTCGCTGGAAGCAGGATCTGATCGAAGATCGGAATCGACTGGCCACGCTCCTCGCTGCGGCACGACAGGTGGATGCCTCCCGAGACGCCAAGCTCGCGGCCCTGCGTGACGTCATCGACGCGAAGATCGCCAGCCCCATCAACCCCGGCAATCGGAAGGTGCTGGTCTTCACGCATTTCGCCGACACGGCTCAGTACCTCTATGGTGAGCTGGCCGGGTGGGCGAAGGAGCGATTCGGGATTGAGACGGCACTGGTGACGGGGGCCGGCGCCAATCGAACCACGCTGCCGGGACTGCGGAAAGACCTCGCGTCCATCCTCACGGCCTTCTCGCCCCGGTCCAAGGAACGTCCCGAGGATTTGGCGGAAGAAGGCGAGCTGGACCTGCTCATCGCCACTGACTGCATCTCCGAGGGCCAGAATCTGCAGGACTGCGACTGGCTCGTCAACTACGACATTCACTGGAACCCTGTTCGGATCATCCAGCGCTTCGGTCGGATTGACCGGATCGGTTCGCCCAATGACCGCATTCAGCTTGTGAACTTCTGGCCGAACATGCAGCTGGAGGAGTACATCAACCTGGAGCAGCGGGTGAGCGGTCGGATGGTCCTGCTCGACATTTCCGCGACCGGCGAAGAGAACCTGATCGAGCGGCAGTCCGGCGACCAGATGAACGACCTGGAGTATCGCCGCAAGCAACTGCTCAAGCTGCAGGACGCCGTGATCGACCTGGAAGACCTCTCGAGCGGCGTCTCCATTGCCGACCTGACCCTCACGGACTTCCGGATCGATCTCGCACAGCATGTCAAAGCGCATCCGCATACCCTCGAATCGCTCCCGCTCGGCACCTTCGCGGTCACCACGACGACCGAATCCGAGATCGGGCCTGGCGTCGTGTTCTGCTTGCGCGCCGAAGGCGCGGCGTCGACATTGACCGACACGAATTACCCTCTGGCTCCCCACTACTTGGTGCATGTGGGGGACGATGGTGCGGTGCTGCTGCCCTACGTCCAGGCCAAGCGGGTTCTCGACCGGTTGAAGCGGCTCTGCGTGGGGCGCGAACTGCCTGACGCCGACGCCTGCGCCAGACTTGATAGGGCGACCCGCCACGGCGAAGACATGGCGGCGGCTCAACGCCTGCTCGCCGCAGCGGTGGCGTCGGTTGTTGGCCGGAGCGAAGAGCGTGCCGTCGCCAGCCTCTTCACACCGGGCGGAACCCACTCGATGAAGGGCGAATTCGCCGGGGCGAACGACTTCGAAGTGGTCGCGTTCCTGGTGGTACTTCCCGGGCCGGCGGCATGACGGCCATAGACATGATCGCCGCCTTGGACCTTCCTGCCGGCGCCCGGGTGGACCAGCGGGTGCCCAAGAAGCTGCT
>CAYTJW010000798.1:0-3111 GCA_964438135.1 uncultured Thermoanaerobaculia bacterium | reverse complement strand
CCCGGTCCGCGGCCGGCGGCGTGGTCTGGGCCCGGGCCACCGTCGACGCCGCCGGCGCCGAGGTGCGGCGGCTGCGCTTCGGCTACTCGGACGGGGTGAGCGTGTTCCTGAACGGCGAGCTGCTGTTCGAGGGGGAGTCGTCGTACCGCTCCCGCGACCCCGAGTTCAAGGGCGTGGTGGGCCCCTTCGACGCGGTGCCGCTGCGCCTGCGCGCCGGCGCCAACGAGCTCCTCCTGGCCGTGGCCGAGACCTTCGGCGGCTGGGGCTTCGTGGCCCTGCTCGAGCCGCTCGACGGGCGGCCGCTGCGGCTCGGGCCGGGTGTGAGCCGGCAGTGGCAGGTGGCGGACGGCCTGCGCGCGCCCGAGTCGGTGGTCTGGGACGGCGCCCGCGAGGCGCTCTACGTCTCGAGCTTCAGCCCCGCGGGCGGGGGCTTTCTGTCGCGGCTCGGCGCCGACGGCGCGGTCCGCGACCCGGAGTGGGTCACCGGCCTGGAGCAGCCCTCCGGCCTGGCGATGCGGGGCGACGCGCTGCTGGTGGTGGAGCGCTCGGGCCTGGCCGAGGTCGACCCCGCGACCGCGGCGGTGGTGCGGCGCACCCCCTGCCCGGGCCCCGGCCTGCTCAACGACGTGGCGGTGGCGGCCGACGGCACCGCCTACGTCTCCGACTCCCGCCGGGACGTGGTCTACCGCGTCCGCGACGGGCGCTGCGAGGCCTGGGCGTCGGGCTGGCCGCTCGAGGGGGCCAACGGCCTCCTGGTCGACGGCGACCGGCTGGTGGTGGCGGGCATGAGGAGCGGCACCCTGGTGACTCTCGACCGGTCGAGCGGCCGCCCGGTCGCCATGGTCGACCTCGGCGACTCGGTCCTCGACGGCGTCGAGGCGGACGGTCGCGGCGGCCTGGTCGTCACCGACTACCGCGGCCGGGTCCTGCACGTCCGGCCGGACGGCTCGTGGCAGGTCGTGGTCGACTCGAGCGACGCCGAGCAGCCGTGCGCCGACCTGGAGGTGGTGCCGGAGCGCGGCCTGCTGGTGGTGCCCTCCTTCGCCGGCGGCGGCGTGACCGCCTACGAGGCGCCGGGGCTGCTCACCCCGCCTCGTTGAGGACCCAGCGCAGCGTGTCGCGCAGGGCCTGCAGTCGGTAGGGCTTCTCGAGGAAGGCCACCGGCCCCTGGTCGGAGAGGTGGGCCATGGCCTCCTGCTCGCTGTAGCCGGAGGCCAGCACCACCGGCAGGGTGGGGTCGAGGTCGCGCAGCGCCGCCAGCGCCTGCTCCCCGGAGAGGCGGGGCATGGTCAGGTCGAGGACGGCGCAGCGGACGGGGCCCCGGTGGGCGCGGAACAGCTCCAGCGCCTGCAGCCCGTCGCACGCCGGTAGGGGCGAGAAGCCGATGTGCGCGAGCATGTCGCAGGCGGCGCTGCGGAGGGCGTCCTCGTCGTCGGCCAGCAGCACCGTGCCGGACGGTCGCCACGGGGTCGGCTCGGCCTCCGCGACGGGCTGCAGCGGGGCGTTGGCGCGGTCCGCCGCGGGCAGGACGACCCGCACCGTGGTGCCCCGGCCCGGGGCGCTGTCGACCTGGATCGCGCCGCGGTGGCTGCGGACGATGCCGAGCACCGCCGCCATGCCCAGGCCGCGGCCGGTGAACTTGGTGGAGAAGAACGGGTCGAAGATCCGGGCGGCGGTGGCGGGGTCCATGCCGCAGCCGTCGTCCCGCACCTCGAGCGCCACCGCCGGCCCATCCGGCATGTTTTCGGCGACGAAGGTCGCCTCCTCCCGGTCCCGCCGCCACTCCACCCGGCGGGCGCCGACCACGACCGTGCCGTGCCCGCCGACCAGGGACTCGGCGGCGTTGGTGAGCAGGTTGAGGACGACCTGGCGGAGCTGGGTCGGGTCGGCCTCGACCGGGGGCAGCGCGTCCTCAAGGAGGAGGCGCATCTCGGCCCGCTTGGACACCGACACCTCGAGCATGCCCGTCATCTCCCGCACCAGGTGGCAGAGGTCGACCGGTTCCACCGCCGCCCGGCCGCGACCGGCGTAGGTGAGCAGCTGTCGGCACAGCTCGGCGGCGCGGCGCCCCGCCAGGTCGAGCGCCTCGAGGTGGGGCGTCACCGGCGAGAGGGGGTCGGCGACCGTCATGGCGAGGTCCAGGTGGCCGACGATCGCGCCGAGGATGTTGTTGAAGTCGTGGGCGATGCCGCCGGCGAGCAGGCCCAGGCTCTCGAGCTTCTGGGCGTGGCGCACCTCCTCCTCGAGGCGGAGCCGCTCGGCCGCGGCGCGGCGGGCGTCGGTCAGGTCGCGGACCAGGGCCAGCAGCTGGGCCTCCTCGCCCGGCCCGCCGAGGGCGCTGGTGGAAACGGACAGGGTGCGGGTCTCGCCGTCCCGGCGCCGGACCTGCCACTCCTCGCCGAGCAGCTGCTCGCCGGCCATGGCGCGTTGGATCCGTCCCGCGGCGCGCCGCCGGTCGTCCGGGTCGGGGAAGAGGAGCCGCAGGGCGCCGCCGCGGTTGACGTCGTCGACGGCGTAGCCGGTGATGGTGCTCATGCTCGGGTTCCACACCGAGAACAGCAGCTCCTGGGGCGTGGGTGCCGGCCGAAGGACGCAGATGCCGTCGACCGCGCGCTCGACGATGGCGGTGCGGAACGCGGTCTCGGCGCGCAGCCCCTCCTCGGCCCGCTTGGCGTCGGTGATGTCCTCGTAGGTGCCGAGCACGCCGAAGACACGGCCGTGGCGGTCGCGGAGCGGCACCTTGGAGGTGCGCATCCACCGCCGTTGGCCGTCGGGCCAGGTCTGCGGCTCCTCGTAGGCGATCCGCGGCACGCCCGAGGTCATGACCGCCCGGTCGTCGGCGCGGTAGAGGTCGGCCTGCTCGGCCCAGCCGAAGGCGTGGTCGTCGCGGCCGACCATGTCCTCGGGCGAGGCGGCACCGGCGTCGCGGGCGAAGGGGATGTTGCAGCCGAGGTAGCGGGACTCGAGGTCTTTCCAGAACACCCGCACCGGGATGGTGTCGAGGATCAGCTGCAGCATGGCGCCCGAGGTCGCGAGCTCGGCCTCGGCGCCCACCGCCCGGCGGACCGCTATCCGGCCTACTTCGCCGCGGTCGCGGACGGCCGGGTCATC
>CAYTJW010000797.1:0-3111 GCA_964438135.1 uncultured Thermoanaerobaculia bacterium | reverse complement strand
CGAGCTCGGCGGGCGGCGGTACGCCGAGCTGGAGGAGGTGCCGGGTCTGCCGCTGGCGGCGTTCCTGGCCGGCCTGCGCCAGCTGCCCGGCGCCTGCCGGGTCGGCGCCCGGGTCGCCCGCGCCCTGGCCGAGGTCCACCGGGCCGGCGTGGTCTGGCGCAACCTGCGGCCGGAGACGGTGTGGGTGGCGGAGCACGGGGTGCGGCTGGTGGGCTTCCGGCTGGCGGCGTGGGGCGGTCGCGACCCGCTCGCGCCGGGGCAGGTGGCGGGGGCGCTGCCGTACCTCGCCCCCGAGCAGTTCGACGGCCAGCCGCCGACCGATGCCGGCGACCGCTACGCCCTCGGCTGCGTCCTCTACCAGCTGCTGGCGGGCCGCCACCCCTTCGCCGCCGACACGCCCATGGAGTGGGTGCTGCGCCACGCCGGGGCAACCCCGCCCGACCCCCGCCAGCTCGAGCCCGGGCTGCCGCAGGACGTGGTCGAGCTGCTGCTCGGCCTGCTCGCCAAGCAGCCGGGGGAACGGCCGTCCCTCGACCGGGCGGAGGCGACCCTGATGCGGGCGGCGGACGCCCTGCCCGCGGTCGTTCCGCCCCGCACCCCGACCGGCCCGCCGGGGAGCGCGGAGGGCGACGCGGCTGCCTCCCAGGCCGACGTGCTGGTGGTCCACACCGTCGGCGACATCCACACCGCCGGGGTCTTCCCCGACCAGCGCGAGGAGAGCACCGCCGGCGTGGTGCGGGCGTTCCGCCACGAGGACGCGGCGGGCGGCCTCACCCTGGCCAGCGTCCGCTTCCTGGCCGCGGCGGCCCGCGAGACCGCGTCGCCGCCGCCGCCCGGCGCCGACGCCCGCCGCGGCGAGGGGCTGCGCCGGAGCATCCGCGAGGGGTCGCGGCTCGGACCCTACCGCATCCTGCGCCTGGTCGGGGAGGGCAGCTTCGGCAGCGTCTTCCTGGCCGAGGACACCGCCTCCGAGCTGGGCCGGCGGGTGGCCCTCAAGGTCCCCACCCACCAGGACCCGAGCGGCGAGGAGCTGCGGCGACTGCGGCACGAGGCCAAGCTGTGGCGCGCCCTGAGCGAGGCCCGCCACCCCAACATCCTCGAGCTCCACGACCTGCAGCGCTTCGACGGCGTCCTGGCGTTCGTCATGGAGTACGTCGAGGGGGGCGACCTGGCCGCCCACCTGGCGCGCGCCGGCGCCGGCCGCGGCCTGCCCCTGGCCGCGGCGATCCGGATCGTCCTCGGGGTGGTCGAGGCGCTGCGCTCGATCCACGCCAAGCACGTGGTCCACGGCGACCTCAAGCCGTCCAACGTCCTCGTTCGAGAGCCCGACGGCGTGGTCAAGGTGAGCGACTTCAGCGTCTCGCACGCCGTCTCGGCGGTCGCGGGCGAGGAGGGGGACGGACAGGTCGCCGGCACGCCGCCCTACATGGCGCCGGAGGCCTGGGCCGGGCGCTCGTGCCTGCAGTCCGACATCTTCTCGGTCGGCGTCATGCTCTACGAGCTGCTGACCGGCCGGCGCCCCTTCGCCGGCCCGGGCCTCGACCGGCTGCGGGAGCGGATCGCGAGCGGCCGGATCGAGAGGCTCCCGTCCGAGCTCTGCCCGGACCTGCCGTTCGAGGTCGAGCGCGTGGTGCTGCGCTGCCTGGAGCCGGCGGTGGCCGACCGCTACCTGACCGTCGAGCAGCTGGCCGAGGACCTCGCCGCCGCGGACACCGGCCAGGACGCGGTGGCGCGGCTGGCGGCCTGCGTCATGGAGCACGCCGCCGCCGACGACCTGCGCTTCCTGCTCGAGGAGGACCTGCCGCGCAAGGGCTACCGCGGCGACGACCCGCGTGCGCTGCTGGTCGAGTACTGCCTCGACGAGGACCCGGCGCGGGTGCTCGCCTCGTGCTTCACCCGCGCCGGCCTGGCGCGGGTGGCGGCCAGCCTCGGCGCGGAGGTGGGGGAGGGGTGGCCCGAGACGGATCGGTACGTGGACGCGATCCTGTCCCGGCTCGGCCTGGAGCCGGCACGGCATCCGCGCGGCATCCGCGACAGCGCGGCGCAGGTGACGGCGCTGCGCCACCGCCTCGAGCAGGCGCGGGAGGCCGACGCCGTTGCCGGCGTGGTCGCGGCCGGTGCGCAGGAGTACGAGCGGGTGCTGCGCGACCTGCTGCGGTTCTACGGTCACGTGCTGTACGGCCGGTTCCACGAGCGGGCCCTGGCGAGGCTGGCACGGCGGCGGCTGGGGGAGTCCAAGCAGGACCTGTCCCGCGCCAGCCTCGGCGACCTGCTGGCGGTGGCGGCCACCCTCAACGAGCACCTCGCCAGGGACGGCGCCGAGGCGCGCTACTTCCGGCGCCTGTTCGGCCGGGGGGAGGCCGTCCCGACCGCGCTCCTCGGCGACGGCCGCGTGGTCCGCATCCGCAACCGCTTCGCCCACTGGAGCGACGAGCTCGCCGGGCAGAGCCTGGCCACGCTCAAGGACTCGGCCCGCGAGCTGCTGGCGCTGGTGGCCGGCTTCCTCGACCAGGTCGAGCGGCAGGGGGTCTACCCGCGGGTGGTGACCGCGGAGAGCTTCGTCACCGACCGCTGGGGCCGCCGCTGGGTCGAGTGCCGCGACGACCAGGGCCGGCTCGAGAAGGTGTTCTCCTCGGTCGCCATGACCCCCTCGCGCCACTACTTCATCCACCCCACCACCAACCCGACCCGCGTCGACCCGATCCTGGTCCCGGTGTGACGGGCGGGCCACGGCCCGCGCGCCGGGGCCATCCCACCCGCAGGCGGGCCGGGTGGGCGGGACGGCGACGGTGTCGCTCGGCGGCCGGCTCGAGCCCGCCCCTCTCGGCTACAATGGTCGGACCGGGCATCAGCCCGAGTGCGCGCACGGGGAGGACCGGATCATGGGTCTGTTCGGCAAGTCGTTCGAGGAGAAGGTCGACGAGGCGCTGGCGCAGGTGGCGGCCAGGCACCCCGAGGTCAAGGGGTTGCGGGCCACGGTCCAGGGCAAGGTGGTGACGCTCACCGGCGAGTGCCCGAGCCTGGAGGTCAAGACCAAGGTGATGGCCGAGTTCAACGCCCTGGTCGAGACCGAGAACACGATCAACACGATCCGCGTCGCGGCCCCGGCGC
>CAYTJW010000796.1:0-3112 GCA_964438135.1 uncultured Thermoanaerobaculia bacterium | reverse complement strand
GCCAGCGCCGCGGCGCGCGGCCGCGACCCCTGGTCGAGGCGGGGGTGGATGGCCGCCGCCAGGCCGAGCAGGCCGAGCCCGGCCACCAGCACGCCCGCCCGCTGCAGCAGGCCGGCCGGCTCGAACATCGCCGGCACCAGGTCGGACGGGAAGCCGAGGGTGAAGCCGCCGGTCAGGTCGACCAGCGGCACCAGCGGCAGGCGGCACAGGAACGAGGCCCACAGCAGCAGGCCCAGCCCGGACAGCAGCACCACCGCCGCCACCAGCCGGTTGCGCACCGCCAGCGTCACCACCAGCACCAGCGCCAGGCTGAAGGCCATGGCCGGCAGCGACATGAGCAGCACCAGGGCGAGCAGCGACCAGGGCTCGACCGGCTCGCCGAGGGGCGAGCCGAGGCTGTGCAGGAGGAAGCCGAGGACCTGCAGCAGCACCGCCAGCGCCGCCACCGGCAGCCAGCAGGCCAGCAGCAGGCCGAGGAAGCGGCCGGCCACCAGCTCGAGGTTGGTGCACGGCCGCGCGTCGAGCACCTCGACCATCCGCTCGCGCACGTCGCGGGCGCGGACGTCGAAGCCGAGGAAGATGATGCCGACGACGAACACCAGCACGGCATAGGTCCCGAGCGGGCCCATCAGGTAGCGGGGGCCGATCATGGCCGCGGTCGCCGACCAGGACGAGCCCGCCATGTGCAGGACCGAGTAGTAGAGGTAGGCGACCAGGGCGATCAGGTAGGCCAGGCTCAGGAACACCCAGTAGCGGACCAGGCGGCGGCAGAGCCTGAGCTCGACCCGCGCCATGGCCAGCACCTCGCCGATGCGGATCATGTCGCCTCCCCGGGCAGGGCCGCGCCGACGCGGCCGCGGTCGGCCATGAACGCGAGGTAGGCCTCCTCCAGGGTCACCTCGCCAGCGGCGGTCGCGCCGGCCGGCGGCGCCCCGCCGCTCGCCACGCCGCGCAGCGTGACCCGGCCGTCGTCGGCCGACCGCGACACCACCTCCATGCGCGCCGCCGCCTCGGCCTCGGAGGAGGCCGGCACGCACAGCTCCAGCACGCGGCCGTGGGCCCGGCGGACCAGCTCGGCCGGGCTGCCCCGGAAGACGACCTGGCCGCGGTCGATGAGGGCGAGGTCGGTGCAGCCGGAGCCGAGGTCGGCGACGATGTGCGTCGACAGTACGATGAGCCGTTCCCGGCCCAGGTTGACCATCAGCTGGCGGAAGCGCAGCCGCTCCTCCGGGTCGAGGCCGACGGTCGGCTCGTCGACCACCAGCACCCGTGGCTCGTGCACCAGCGCCTGGGCCACGCCGAGCCGTCGCACCATGCCGCCGGACAGCTTCTTGACCTTGCGGTCGGCCACCCCGTCCAGCCCCACCCCGGCCAGCACCTCGGCCACCCGCCGCGCCCGAGCGGCCCGGTCCCTGGCCCCGGACAGCACCAGCAGGGTGTCGAGCACCTCCTCGACCCGCTGCAGCCGCCAGGCGCCGAACTCCTGCGGCAGGTAGCCGAGCAGCCGGCGGACCGCGCGGCGCTCGGAGACGACGTCGAAGCCGCCCACCGTGACCCGGCCCGAGGTCGGCGCCAGCAGGGTGCAGACGATCCGCATCAGGGTGCTCTTGCCGGCGCCGTTGGGGCCGAGCAGGCCGAACAGCCCGGTGCCGACCTCGAGGTCGACGCCGTCCAGGGCCCTGGTCCCGCCCCGGTAGACGTGGCGCACGCCCTCGACCCGGATCCGGACCTCGCCCGCCGCGCTCGCCTCGAGCCCCATCGCGCCACCTCCCCCACGCGCCCGGACCACCGCCGCGGGGCCTGGGCCAGCCCACCGCGCGCCGGCGCGCCGTCACGCCTCTACGGACGGCCGGCCGCCCGGGTTTCCCACGAACCCGCCGGTCGTCGCGGCATCGTAGCACTGCCGGGGCGGCGGACCTCGACCTGGTCCTGGTCCTGGACCGATGCCGCGGCGCCGCACGCCTCGAGCGACCTCCGGGAGAGGGTCCCGGTCCAGGTCGAGGTCGAATTCCAGGTCCAGGTCCAGGTCCAGGTCGGGTCGCGAGCGGCGGAAGCGACGCCCGCCTCGACCGGCCGGGGCGTGTGCCGCTACACTCGGGCCGTGGCCACCATCCGCCTCTTCCACTGGCACGAGGGCGAGGCGGTCGAGCGCGCGGCCCGCCTCGAGGCCCTCGGCCACCGGGTCGACGCCTCGCCGCTGCCCGACGCAGCCGCCCTGCGCGCGCTGCGCGCCGCCCCGCCCGACGCGTTCGTGGTCGACCTCTCCCGCCTGCCCAGCCACGGCCGCGAGATCGGCGTCGCCCTGCGCCAGGCCAGGGCCACCCGGCTGGTGCCACTGGTGTTCGTCGGCGGCGCCGCCGACAAGGTGGCGCGGGTGCGCGAGGTGCTGCCGGACGCGGTCTTCACGACCTGGGAGGCGGTCGCCCGCGACCTCGACCGGGCGCTGGCCGCGCCACCCGAGCGGGTGGTGTCGCCGCGCTCGCTCATGGACGCCTACGCCGGCACGCCGCTGCCCCGCAAGCTGGGGGTGAAGGAGGGCTCGACGGTGGTCCTCGTCGCCCCCCCGGCCGGCTTCGAGGCGACCCTGGGCGAGCTCCCGGCCGGGGCGACCCTGACGCGGGACGCGGCGGCCCCGCGCCAGGTCACGCTCTGGTTCGTGCGCCGGCGGTCGGAGCTCGAGGCCCGATTGGCCGAGGTCGCGGCCCCCATCGGCCGCGGCCTGCTCTGGGTCGCCTGGCCCAAGAAGGCCTCCGGCCTGGCCGCCGACCTCGACCAGCAGCTCGTGCGCGAGGCCGGCCTGGCCCTCGGCCTGGTCGACTCCAAGATCGCCGCCGTCGACGCCACCTGGTCGGCACTGCGCTTCACCTGGCGGCGGTGACGGCGGCGACCGAAGCCGACGAGCGCCTACTCGGGGATGCGCAGCCGCTGGCCCGGCCGGATGCGGTCGGGGTTGTCGAGGAGGTCGCGGTTGGCCTCGAAGATCTTCATGTACAGGCCGGCCTTGCCGTAGTACTTCTTGGCGATCGCGCTCAGGGTGTCGCCCGGCTCGACCACGTGGACGCGCTCGGCCGGGGCGACGGGGGCCACCTCCACCGCCGGGCCGGGCGGCGGG
>CAYTJW010000795.1:0-3114 GCA_964438135.1 uncultured Thermoanaerobaculia bacterium | reverse complement strand
ACACGGTCTTCCACCCCACCTCGTCGACCCCGTGGGGAAGCTCCTGCACCTGCACCCCCTCGAGGTCGGCACCGATCTCGCCCGCCAGGGCTGCACCGCCGCAGTCGTGCGCCGGGTCCGACGGGTGGAGGTAGGCCCGCGGGCGGTCGTAGTCGTCGTTTCCCTCGACGCCGTGGAGGTCCGTCCGCCAGGAGGTGCCATTGCGTCCCGGCCCGTGCGCCGCCACCGGCACCGCGACGCGGTCGTCGTCGCGCAAGGTCGGCCAGTGGTAATCCGTGAAGGGCACGAAGGACGCGTCGCCGGTCGAGTTGTCGACCACCGACAGCCACAGCGCCGCCGGCCGTTGGCCGAAGACCGCCAGCCGCGGCGGCCGCCACTGGCGCACCGCCTCCGGGAACAGCGCCTCGACGTCCACCACCGCCACCGAGTGGGGCGCCACCCGCACGTGCTGGTAGGCATCTGGCGGCCGCACCTGCCGCAGCTCGTTCTCCTCCGGGTCGTCGTAGCCCCACATCAAGGTCAGGTCCAGAACCTCGTCCGCATCGTTGACCGCACCGAGGTTGTGGCGGAAGCGGCCCGGCTCGCGCCGGTCCAGGACCAGGCTTGCCTGGCGGAGGCCGCCATCGCTGACGTTGTAGTACACGTCATGCCAGTTGCCATCCGGCGTGTACGACAGCAGGTGGTTGGAGTAGCCGAGCCGCCCGGGCAGCGCCGGCACGGCCTGGCCCAGGCTGCCGCCGCCGCCGCCAGGGTCCACCGTGGACACCCTGGCCGCGGCGACCACCTGCTCGCCCCAGCGGAACGGCGCCGTCAGGACCAGGGCGTCGTGCGCCACTCCGTCCCCCTCCGGCCCGCCGCCGAGCCAGGCCAGCACGTCCTGGATCGTTCGTGACGCGTACGGCCCGAGCTCGACCAATGCCTCGGCGGCACCAGGCGTGGCCACCCGGCGAACGCTCACCGTGGTCGCCTCGGCCGAGGGGTTGTAGAGCCACAGGTCGGTGCTCCAGACCGTGCCGTTGCGGCCGGCCACGCGCGCCACGATCGGCACCAGCTGCTCGAAGGTCTCAGGGCGCGGGCCCGCCGAGGCGAAGGTCGCCGGCAGGCCTGCGCCGAGCTCTGCCCCGAGCTCGACGTCGAGGGGGTACATGACCAGGTCACCGAGCTCATCGTCGAGGGAGAAGAGCGACAGCGACGAGGCCGACCAGCCCCAGGTCGCGCCGAACAGCCGCTGCCGGGTGGGGTCGAAGTAGAGCGCGTCCAGCACCACCTCCCCCTGGCCGAAGGGGGGGAACTCGAATCGGTGCGTTTCGCTCGCGGGCAGCACCTGGCCGCCCGCGATCGGCAGCAGCTCGACCCCGTCCGGGGTGCCGCGCCAGAGGCGGGAGCCGGCGACGTCGAGACTGAGGGCTGCAGGGACCGGGCTCACCACGTCCCAGGCGGAGTACAGCTCCGACCAGTGGAGCTGCAACGCTGTGACGAGCGTCGCCCCTCCGCTGTCGGCGGCCAGGTCGCGTCTCAGGAGGAGCGGCGTCGAGCCGCCCCAGTCTGGTACCGGGTCCGGGCTGCCGGGGAAGAGGTAGGCCGGGCATGTGGGTGGGCCGAACTCCCACCCTGGGTCGAGGTGCGGCCTCAGACACAGCGGCAAACCGTACAGCCCGGGTTCGATCCCGAGCGATTCGGCCGCCTCCGCCGACACCAGCGGTCCTTCGACCGTCCAGCCTTCCGCGGCCGGGTCAAGGAGGGGCGGTACGCGCCGCAGCAGCCGCCAGGTCCCGAGCTCGATCTCGATGTTCCCGGGCCACGCCTCGTAGACCACGCGCCCGTCCGCCCCTGCCAGGAACCCGCCGAACCCCCTGCCGAGGGGGTAGATGCCGCAGCTGCTGTTGAATGCGAACGGACCGAGCCGGGCGAACGTCGCCGTGACAGGGTCGAACCGCCACAAGCCGTCATAGCGCGTTCCTTGCGGATCCCAGCAGTGGCGACGAACGGCCACGATCTCACGCTCGACCTCCTCCCACGGTGGCGTTTCGCCCCACCCCGACGCTGCGATCGAAAGCACCACGAGCCAGCCAAGAAGGGCGCGCATGGTCTCAGCCCACTTTCCTGCACACCGGGTACAAGCCGGGGTCGAAGCCAATCCCCACGAACGCGTCTCCAACCGCCCGCTGCTCGTCCTGCCCGCACCCGTCGCCACCGCAGAGCGCCGGGCTCCCACCGCAGACCTCGCGCGCGGAGGCGACCGCCTTTCTGGCGAGCGCATCCCAGTCGGTCAGCTCGAGGCCGTGCTCGACAAGCGCCTGGAGGAGAATCCTGGCTGCGAGGTCAAGCCCGACTCCGCCGACTGGAAGAAGACACTCGCCTGGAGGAGGTTGGGCGGTGCAGCCTTCGCACAGGGACGTGCCGTTCCCGCACACGGGGCCGGCTGCACAGACCGGGTTACAGCCTCCGACTGCGATGAGGCGAAAAGCGACGGGCAACTGATTCCCCTTGCCCCAGTCGTTGCAGGCGAACATGCAGTGGTGCCTGTGGAGCGAGAACGGGAAGCGCTCTTGCCCCGTGGGCATGCGGTCTGCGGCTCGCTGCCAGGGGAGGTTGTCCTCGCCGTAGGTCCACTCAGCCTCCTCAGGGTCGTCACCTGGTCCCTGCGTCTGCCACTCGACCAGATGACCTACCACGTCGGCGAATCCCTCGCCCATCTGTCGCTTGGCTCCCGGCACGCTGTTGAGGTCGGGGGCCTCGAGGTTGATCAGCGCGTGCCCCCACTCGTGCGCGACGACGTCGACAGCAGCGGAGTAGGAGTAGTCGAACACGTCCTTCAGACAGACGGCCACGCCCCTGGCCGGCACCCAGCTCAGCCCGGTGGCGCGAAAGGTCGCGTTGTCCCGCACGGGTTGCCCGTATTCGTCCAGGCAGCTCGCGTTGACGACAACGCGGGCCACGCCAGCGTCCGTCATGCCCATGACATCGGCACCGAAACCCGCCAGCACCTCCATGGTCCGGCGCGTGAAGAGCAGCCCCTCGGCCGCGATTCGGCCGGGGATGGTGTCGTCGCCGCGGATGTCGTAGTCGACGTACTCCACGTCGCCGCCGGGCCACTGGTACACGGGCACGAGC
>CAYTJW010000794.1:1544-3117 GCA_964438135.1 uncultured Thermoanaerobaculia bacterium | reverse complement strand
CGGCCGGTCGAGGCACGCTTCACCGCGGTCCCCCGCGGCCCAACCGGGACCTCGGACCAGGACCCCGCGCGGGCGGTGTCCAGGCCCACGTGCCGAGGCGCCCCACGGGGCCCGACTCGACGATGGGGGCGACTCTACCGCAGGCCGCGGCAGAAGCGGGACCAGCGCGGGGCGCCGCGGCGGGCGGGGTCGACCGAGGCGGCCACGGCCAGGGCTCGGCCCAGGATCAGGTCGCGGTCGACGAAGCCGAAGGCGCGCGAGTCGGAGCTCTCGTCGCGGTTGTCGCCCATGACGAAGTAGCTCCGCGCCGGCACGGTCAACGCGGCGAAGCTGCCCGCAGGCCCGGTCGCCGGCGCGACCATGACCGCGTGCGCCGCGCCGGGCAGCTCCTCGGTGGCCAGGACCCGGCCCGAGGGCAGGGGCACCCGGCTCGCCAGCAGCTCGGGCCGGAGCGGCCCGTACGCTGCCGGGCGGCCGTTGACCACCAGGCGGTTGGCCCGCATCTCGAGCCGGTCCCCGGGCACTCCCACGACCCGCTTCACCAGCCGCACGCCGTCGTGGGGCGCGAGCAGGACGACGATGTCGCCGGGGCGCGGGTCGGCCCACCTCAGGAGCCGCCAGGTGGTGAACGGCAGCCGCAGGTCGTACGCCAGCTTGTTGACCAGGATCCGGTCGCCCTCGAGGATCGAGGGGCGCATCGACCCGCTCGGCACGTCGTTCCAGTCGGCCACCGCCGAGCGGAGCGACGCCGTCACCAGCGCGACGACCAGCAGCGACCGCACCCAGTCGCGCCAGAGCCGCCGGAGCCCGCGTCGCACCGTCACCACGTCCCCTGCCGACAGACTACGGCGCCGCCCGGGGCGGGTTGCACACGGCGGCGTGGTGGGGAGCTCGGCGGGCGCGGCTGGCCGCCCGGGAGGAGGGTCACCCGTCCGACCCCCTGGGGGGCTGGACGATGGTGACCGGGAAGCTGGCCACCTTGCCGTCGCCCGACAGGATGCGGCCGCGGCCGGCCTTCTCGACCTCGTCCACCCGCAGCACGGCGTGAATGGGGATGTAGGTCCGCTTGACGCCCTCGAACTCGGACTTGAGGCGCTCCTCCGAGGAGTCGATGAGGAGCCGGGTGCGCTCGCCGAAGATCAGCCCCTCGACCTCGACGAAGCCGAGCAGGCCGCCCTGGCTGACGTGGCGGGCGAAGACCTCGTAGACCTGGCCCTGGCTCAGGAAGCTGACGCGGTAGATGGTGCCCTCGGTCATGGCCCGGCGCCGTCGCCCGGCGAGGGTAGCACAGCCCGGGCGACAGCCACGCCGCTACAGCTTGGTCTCCTCCCGCAGCGCCCGCAGCATGAGCTCCTTGACCAGTACCCGGGGCTCGGTCTCGCCCGCCAGGAGGCGGGTCACACCCTCGGTGATCGGCATGACCACGCCCACGCTCGCGGCCAGCCGGACCGCGGCCGGCGCGGTGCGCACGCCCTCGGCCACCTCCAGCGTCGAGCCCAGGATTCTCTCCAGCAGCTCGCCGCGACCGAGACGCTGGCCCAGGGCGCGGTTGCGGGACAGGAAGCCGGTGCAG
>CAYTJW010000794.1:0-1534 GCA_964438135.1 uncultured Thermoanaerobaculia bacterium | reverse complement strand
GGTCAGCACCAGGTCGCCCATCCCGGCCAGGCCACGGAAGGTGGTGGCGTTGGCGCCGAGCGCCACGCCCAGGCGGGTGATCTCGTGCAGGCCCCGGGTCATCAGGGCGGCCTGGGTGTTGGAGCCGAAGCCGAGCCCGTCGACGATGCCGGCGGCGATCGCCACCACGTTCTTGAGGGCGCCGCCGATCTCGACCCCGACCAGGTCCGAGCTGCTGTAGCAGCGCAGGTGGTGGTCCGAGAACTCGCCCTGCAGCCGCGCGGCCAGCTCGACGTCGCTGCACGCCAGCACCGCCGCGGACGGGTCGCCCTGCACCACCTCCCGGGCGAAGGTGGGCCCGGACAGGCACAGGAAACGGGTGGTCGGGAGGTTGAGGACCTCCCAGGCGATCTGGCTCATCCGCCGCAGGGTCGAGGTCTCGATCCCCTTCGACGCCGACACCATGACCACCTCGGGCCGCAGCGAGCCGGTCAGCCGCTCCATCACCGCCGCGCTGAACTGGGCCGGGACGACCCAGACCCACACCTCGGCGTGCCGCGCGACCTCCTCCAGGCTGTTGCTCGCCGCGACCGCGGGGTGAAGCTGGAGGTCGTTCAGGAACAAGGGGTTGCGGTGCTCGCGGTTGAACCCGTCGACGACCTCCGGCTCCCGCGCCCAGATCAGCACCTCGTGCCCCCGGCGGGCCATCTGCTGCGCCAGAGCGGTGCCCCACGACCCGGCGCCGAACACGCTCAGCCTCATTGCGACCTCCGCCCCGGCCCCCGCGGGCCCCTCGCGGCCCGGCGCCAGCCGCCGCCGAAGCTCACCCCAGGGGGACCCGCTCCAGCGCAGTGTACACCGCGCCTCCCGGCTCGAGCGAGGAGCCGAACAGGACGACCTCCCCGGCCACGTACGGCTCCAGGGCGAACGACTCGCCCCAGGCCAGGAACCGCTGCACGGCCGGGGGATGCCAGGGGTCGCGCAGCCGCGCCAGCGTCAGGTGCGGCGACCAGCGGCGCCGCTCGCGCTCGAACCCGTGCCGGGCGCAGCAGGACTCCACCGCCTCGACCACCGGCTCGACCCCGGCCGCCTCGCCGCCGACCCAGGCCACCCTCGGTCGCGCCGGGCCGGGGAAGAAGCCGGCGCCGGCCAGCGTGACCCGCACCGCGCCGAGGCCAGCGAGCAGCGGCGCCAGCTCGGCAACCACCCGCCCGAGGCGCTCCCCCTCGACCTCGCCCAGGAACTTGAGGGTCAGGTGCAGCCCCTGCGGCCTCACCCACCGCGCCGGGGGCAGCGTCGCCCGCAGTCCCCGCTGCTCGTCCTCGAGCCGCTGGCGGTGACCGGGCGGGACCTCCAGCGCCAGGAAGGACCGGACCGGCTCGCTCATGCCCCCACCTCCGACTGGTCGAGGTCGCCGCCGACCGCCCGGCGGAGGAGGTCGAGGGCGCCGTTGACGCTCCCCTCGCGGACCTGGGCCCGGTCGCCGCCCAGCACCTGCCGGCGGTGGGCCACCCCGGACCGCCCCGCCACCGCCCAGTGCACCAGCCCAACCGGC
>CAYTJW010000793.1:0-3118 GCA_964438135.1 uncultured Thermoanaerobaculia bacterium | reverse complement strand
TCGCGCCTCGCCGACCCGGGCCCGAGCCACGCCCTGCTGGCCGGCTGGGCCGGGGCGTGGGCGGTCACGACCCGGTTCTGGCCCGACCCCGCGGCGCCGCCGCTGGAGTCGACCGGGACCATCACCTCGGAGCTCGTCCTCGGCGGCCGCTTCCTGCTCGACCGGGCCAGGGGCGAGGTGCTGGGGCAGCCGTTCGACGGCCTCGGCATCACCGGCTACGACAACCAGAAGGGCAAGTTCGTGTCGACCTGGGCCGACACCAACGGCACCGGGATCATGGTCAGCGAGGGTGACTGGGACCCGGCGACCCGGACCATGACCATGGTCGCCGCCTACACCCACCCGGTGACGGGGGCCGCCCGCCAGCTGCGGATGGTGATGCGGGTGGAGAGCGACGACCGCCGCGTCACCGAGGCCTTCGACCGCGGCCCCGACGGCGCCGAGGTGCGGACGGCGGAGATGGTCTACACCCGGAGGTAGGTCGGGGCGCCGGCCGTGCTGGCAGGGGCGGCGGCGCCGATCGCTGATCGCCGGCCGTCGCCCCGGCTCCGTCACCCCACCGTGACCTCCACCGGCCGGGTCTGGTCGCGGACCTCGGGCTCGTAGTACTGGTACGCCGTCGCCGCCGGCGCCTTGGCCCGGACCGGGTAGAGGGCGCGCAGGGAGTAGCTGAAGACCACCGGCTTGCCGCCCTCGACCCGGTCGAAGTAGAGGATCACCTGGCGGCCGGTCAGCGAGTAGCGCTCGATGACCCCGTCCTCCTTGAGCCGGTCGAACCACTCGCTCTGCACCTCGAAGCCCGGCGGCACGCCGAGGTCGACGATGGTCATCATGGCCGACCCCGGCCGGTTGTAGCGCAGGGTCACCTGGCAGGTCAGGAGGTCGTCGGTCGCGAGCCGGGTCCGGTCGTAGGCGACCTCGATGTCGAGGGGCCGGTCCTCCTCGCCCCCCTCGCCCGACCACGGCAGGTAGTGGGTGGCGACGATCTGGTAGGCGAGGTTGCCCGGGCCGGATGCTTCGAGGGCAACCTGGTTCGCCCCCTCGCGGACGAACGGCCGCAGGTCGACGAGGCGGAACACGTCGGCCGTCTCGGGCGTGATCTCGAGCTCCTTCGCCACCGTGCCGTTGGCGGTGACGGTGACGTTGACCGTGCCCTCGACGCCGCCCGAGGCCCCGGCGCCGGCGAGCAGGGCGCGCATGGCCTGGACCGTGGCCTGGGTCGAGTGCCAGGTGCCGCGCGCGTCCTTGGCCTCCACCAGCCAGGCCAGCGCCTTGTGGGCGACGCCGGTGTGGGTCCCGGATGAGAGCATGGCCTGGGCGGCGATGGCGGTGGTCTCGACCGCCAGCGACGAGCCGCCGCCGTGGGTCACGCCGGTGGCGGCCGACTGCCAGTGGACGGTCTCGCCGTCGACCACCTTGAGGGCGTCGAGCCGGTCGAGCACGGCCCCGGCGTCGCCGCCCTCGCCCGCCGCGGCCAGGGCGGCGGCCACCAGCGCCAGGGTGTAGGGGTCCTCGGCGGTGCTGGACCAGCCGGAGCGGAGGTGGTCCAGGGCCCGGCCGAGGCGGGGGTCGCGGTCGCCGGAGGAGGCCAGCGCCCAGGCGATGTAGGCGGTCGAGCGGAAGCTCGCCCCCTGGAAGTTGTTGATCGCGCCCTCGGCGATGCCGCCGGCGGTGGGCTGCCAGCTGCCGTCGCCCTGCTGCTGGCGGTAGAGCCAGTCGCGGGTGCGCTCGATCACCGCCGGGTCGACCTCGCTGACCTTGGCCATGTCGGCGAGCTCGAGCAGGCCGTAGGCGGTGAGGATGGTGTGCGCGGGCTCGTTGCCGAACCACTCGAAGCCGCCGCCCGCGACCTCGTACGACAGCAGTCGCTGGTAGCCGACGTTGATGAAGCCGAGCGCCTTCATCTCGAGGTCGGGCTTGGCCTGCCTGGTGCGGCGCAGGTAGTCGAGCACCAGCACGTTGGGGTAGGTGGTCGAGGAGGTCTGCTCGAAGCAGCCGTACGGCATCTGCAGGATGCTGTCGAGCCCCTCCACCACCTGGCTGAAAGCGCCGGGGTAGACCTTGACGTAGAGGTCGGTGGCGCCGTCGACCGCCTCCGCCGGGATCACCACCTCCTGGCTCAGGTTCTCGCTCAGGCGGCCGTTGACGTTCTGCACCACCGGCCGGCCGTCGGGGGTGACCGTGACCTCCCGCCGCACCGCGTCGGCCAGGGCCGAGCCGGAGGCGCGGACGGTCAGGGCGTGGCGGCCGGGGGTGACGGCGCGGACCCGGAAGGAGACCGAGGTCACCTCCTGCGCCGCCACCTCGAGGGTGCGGGTGGCGCCGTCGAGCAGCTCGCACCAGGCGGCGGCCTCGGCCTCGAGCCGCACCGTCTGCGGCCGGTCGAGGTAGTTGTAGACCGCCACCGGCACGCTCACCTCGTCGTGCTGGGTGAGGGCCACGGGGAAGTCCACGTCGACGAAGAAGTCCTGGAAGACCCTGAGGCCGGTGGTGGCCGAGCCGAGGTCGCCGTCCGCCGACACCGCGCTCGCGGCCACCCGCCAGGTGGTGATGGAGTCGGCCAGGTCGACGGAGAGGCGGGCGCGGCCGTCCGCGCCGGTGATCACCTCGGGCAGCCAGAGCAGGGTCTCGGGGAAGAAGCTGCGGACCCGGGTCGGGGCCACGAGCCCACCCTCACCGCCGGCGGCCTGCGACTCGGGGGCCTCGTTCGCGGCCTGGAGCGCCGCCCGCTCGCGCAGGGCGCCGACCTCGCCCTTGGCCTTGATCTCGTCGATGCCGAAGGCGACGTCCCGGCCCGGCGCGGCGGGCATCGGCACGCCCTCGAGGGCGAGGCGGCGAGTCAGGGGTCGGGCGACGAGGGGCGCCGCGACCAGCAGGGCCGGGAGCAGGAAGACGACCGGCCGGCTCAGGGCCAGGTAGAGCCAGCGCGGTACGGAGGTCCGGCGCAGGGCGCAGCTGCGGCCGATGGCCAGGAAGGCGAAGGTCAGGGCCGCCAGGACCGGCACGGCCAGGAGCCGGGCGACGACCTGCTCGTCCGGGAGGAGCCGCGCCGTGCCGGCGGCGACGGTGGCGACCACCGCCGCCGCCGCGGCGAGGAAGGCCCACGGCAGGCACGCGG
>CAYTJW010000792.1:0-3121 GCA_964438135.1 uncultured Thermoanaerobaculia bacterium | reverse complement strand
GCCGTCGGCGCTGGCGGCGGCCGCCCCGCCATCGCCGACCGCCACCACCCGGCGAGGTCCGACCGCCACCGCCCGCCAGGTGGCCGTGCCGACGCGCTCGACCTGCCACTGGAGGCCGTCCGCGCTGCGGAGCACGGACCCCGCCTCGCCGACCGCCAGCAGCCCGTCGGCGGTGGCGACCGCGCCGTGCAGGCTGTGCCCCTGTGGGCGCGGGTTGAGCCAGCGCCAGTCGGCTGCCGCAGCCGGGACGGCGAGAATCGTCGCCAGGATGGCAAGCCGGGCGGTGAGGCGTCGCACGCGTTCCCTCCGCCTCCAGCATACGCCGGGCGTAGGCGGACGGGGTCGGTCGGCAATCGCCGTGGGCGTGACAGGTGCCGCAGGAGCGGGCAGTCCCCGCCCGCAGGGGCCTCCGAGCCTGCAGCGGACCACCTCGACTTGCCCAGTGCACACAGGGCTGGCCTCGCCCCACGGTCCCCCGACCGCTGCCAGGGCATAGCCCCCTGCCCACGGCCTTCCGCGCTATTCTGTGTGCGCAGGAGAGGTCGATGGCCAGAGCAAGAGCACTCCGCGGAGCTGACCGAACGCGCAGCGGCGCCATGGTGGGCTACGAGGCCGAGCTGTGGCAGATGGCTGACACGCTGCGGGGCAGCATGGACGCGGCCGAGTACAAGCACGTGGTGCTCGGGCTGGTCTTCCTGAAGTACATCTCGGACGCGTTCGAGGAGCAGCACGCGCGGCTGGAGGCCGAGCGGGAGCAAGGGGCCGACCCCGAGGACCCGGACGAGTACCGGGCGGTGAACGTCTTCTGGGTGCCGCCCGAGGCGCGCTGGGCCTACCTCGCGGCGCAGGCCAGGCAGCCCACCGTGGGCCGGCTGGTGGACGACGCCATGGCCGGGGTGGAGGGGGACAACCCGGCGCTCAAGGGGGTGCTGCCCAAGGACTACGGCCGGCCGGCCCTCGACAAGGAGCGGCTCGGCCAGCTCGTGGACCTGGTCAGCAACGTCCGGGTGGGGGACGAGGAGGCCCGCTCCAAGGACGTGCTCGGTCGGGTCTACGAGTACTTCCTGTCGCAGTTCGCGAGCGCCGAGGGCAAGAAGGGGGGCGAGTTCTACACCCCCCGGTGCGTGGTCAAGCTGCTGGTGGAGATGCTCGAGCCTTACAGCGGCCGGGTCTACGACCCTTGCTGCGGCTCCTCGGGCATGTTCGTGCAGTCGGTCGAGTTCATCCGCGCCCACGCCAGGGGCAACGGCAACGGCGGCCGGGCCAGGGCCGACATCTCGATCTACGGCCAGGAGTCGAACTACACCACCTGGCGCCTGGCCAGGATGAACCTCGCCATCCGCGGCATCGAGGGGCAGGTCGCCCATGGCGACACCTTCCACAACGACCGCTTCCCGGACCTCAGGGCCGACTTCATCCTCGCCAACCCGCCGTTCAACGTCTCGGACTGGGGCGGCGACCGGCTGCGCGACGACACGCGCTGGCGCTACGGCGTGCCGCCCGCCGGCAACGCCAACTTCGCCTGGGTGCAGCACATCGTCCACCACCTGGCGCCGGCCGGCACGGCCGGCTTCGTGCTCGCCAACGGCTCCATGTCCTCCAACCAGTCGGGCGAGGGGGAGATCCGCAGGGGCCTGGTGGAGGCCGACCTGGTGGACTGCATGGTCGCGCTCCCGGGCCAGCTCTTCTACTCGACCCAGATCCCGGCCTGCCTCTGGTTCATTGCCCGCGACAGGCGCGGGCAACCCTCACCCGGCGCTTCGCGCCACCCTCTCCCAGGGGGAGAGGGCTCGGGCGGGGGAAGCCACTACCGGGGCGGGTACGACTTCTCGGGGCACGTGGAGCGTGCGCGCAGCCTGCGGGCGCAGTCCACGCCCGCGGAGCAGGTGTTCTGGGAGCTGGTGCGGGACCGGCGCTTCTTGGGGTTGAAGTTCAGGCGGCAGCACCAGGTCGGTGACTACGTGGTCGACTTCTACTGCGACCAGAGCAAGCTGGTCGTGGAGCTTGACGGACCGGTGCACGAGTCGGCCGAGCGCCTGCAGGCCGACCGGAAGCGCGGTGCTTACCTGGCGTCCTTGGGGCTGAAGGTCCTGCGCCTGCCGAACGCACGCCTGCTGGAGTCCCCGGACGAGGTCCTTGCGGAGTTGGCGACGGCCGCATTCCCCTCTCCCGCCGGGAGAGGGGCGAGGGGTGAGGGTCCTGCCCGTCTCCGTGACCGTAGAGGCGAGATCCTGTTCGTCGACGCCAGGAGAATGGGCAGGTTGGTCGACCGCACCCACCGCGAGCTGACCGAGGACGACATCGCGCGCGTCGCCGCCACCTACCACGCCTGGCGCGGCGAGGCCGGGGCAGGGGAGTACGCCGACGTCCCCGGCTTCTGCCGGAGCGAGAGCCTCGACGAGGTCCGCAGCCACGGCCACGTCCTCACCCCCGGCCGCTACGTCGGCGCCGAGCCCCAGGAGCAGGACGCCGAGCCGTTCGAGGACAAGATGCGGCGCCTGGTCGCGCAGCTCCGGGAGCAACAGGCCGAGGGGGCGAGGCTCGACGAGCAGATCGCCGCCAACCTGAGGGAGCTGGGGTATGGGGGGTGAGTGGCACACCCATTCGTTCGAGGAGTTGGTCGCCGCAGGAACGCTGGAGATCGGCGACGGGTATCGGGCCAAGAACGAGGAGCTCGGCGGAGATGGGCCCGTCTTCCTTCGTGCGGGACACGTTCGCGATACCCACATCGACCTTGCCGGTGCGGACCGTTTCCACTCCGCTCTCGCCGCCGCAGTCGCGCCCAAGATGTCTCGCGCTGGCGACGTCATCGTCACCACGAAGGGCAACAGCACCGGGCGCACGAGCTTCGTGGGCGACAACCTGCCCCCGGTTGTCTACTCGCCCCACCTCAGCTACTGGAGGTCGCGGGACCTCCGCGTGATCGTGCCGGGTTTCCTCCGCTACTGGTCTCGCAGTGCTGAGTTCCGCGTACAGCTTGCCGGAATGGCTGCATCCTCTGATATGGCGCCGTACCTGAGTCTGGTCGACCAGAGACGGCTCCGGATCACCCTTCCTCCTCCCGATGAGCAACGCGCCATCGCCCACATCCTCGGCACGCTGGACGACAAGATCGAGCTGA
>CAYTJW010000791.1:0-3131 GCA_964438135.1 uncultured Thermoanaerobaculia bacterium | reverse complement strand
TGCCTCGGCTCACGAGCATCCTCGCGGCCGGGGCCGGCCTCGACACGCCGGGCGAGGCGCTCCGACCCGATCCCGCGTCCGGCTCGCGTGGAGGAGGCGGCGCCGGTCGTCGCCGCGGCGCCGAGCAGGGGGCCGCCGGGCGAGCCGCGGGGCGTCCGCGGACGGGATCGGGACGGGCTCGTCTCGACCGGCCCGCGAGGATCCGACGAGAATCGTGACCTCCAGGAGGGGTGATGAGCCACCGCTTCGAGCTCGAGGACGTCGTCGACCGGGTCAGCCAGTGGCGACACGCCGGCAACGGTCTGGTGGTGCTGACCTGCCCGACGCCGGTGGCGCCGGTGGTGTCGTTCGGCGTGGTGTACCGGGTCGGGTCGCGCGACGAGGGCCGCGGCGAGACCGGCGCCACCCACGTGCTCGAGCACCTGATGTTCAAGGGCAGCCGTCGTTTCAACCGGGACCTTGGGACCGAGGTCGCGCGCGTCCTGCAGCGGGTGGGGGCCCAGTTCAACGCCACCACGTGGCTCGACCGGACCAGCTACTTCGAGACCCTGGCCAGCGATCGGCTCGAGCTGGCGGCGGAGATCGAGGCCGACCGGATGCGCGGTGCGCTGGTGCGGGACGAGGACCTGGCGAGCGAGCGGTCGGTGGTGCTGAACGAGCTCGACCGCGGCGACAACGACCCCGCCGAGGCGCTGCTCAAGGCCGCCTTCGCCATCGCCTTCCTCGAGCACCCCTACCGTCACCCGACCATCGGCTACCGGGGCGACGTCGAGGGCCTCGACGCAGCGGTCTTGCGGCGCTTCTACGACACCTTCTACCACCCGGACAACGCCACCCTGATCGTGGTCGGGGACCTCGCCGAGGAGGCGGCTCTGGACATCGTCGAGCGGCACTTCGGCGCGTTGCCGCCGGCCCCGGCCCCTCTCCCGGCGCTCTCGCGGCGCGAGCCGCCGCAGCGGGGCGAGCGCCGCTTCGAGGTGCGCCGCGCGGCCGAGGTCGGCTCGCTGCTGCTGTCGTGGCACGTCCCGGAGGGGCTGCACGCCGACCTGCCGGCGCTGGAGGTGGTGGCCCAGGTCCTGACCGAGGGCGTCACCTCGCGCCTCCACCAGCTGCTGGTCGAGACCAACCGCTGCCTGGGGGTCCAGGCGTACCCCCTGGCCCTGCGCGACCCCGGGCTGTTCCAGGTGTCGGCCGTGCTCGGCCCGGGCGTCGCCCACCAGGGCGTCGAGGAGGTCCTCCGAGCCGAGGTCGAGCGGCTCGGCCGCGAGCCGGTGAGCGAGGAGGAGCTGCGACGGGCGAAGGTGCAGGTGCGCGCCGACCTGGCCTTCGCGCGCGAGTCGCCGGCCCAGGTCCTGGCGGCTCTGGTCGAGGCCGTGGCGATCGGCGACTGGCGGTCGTTCGTGCGCGAGATGGAGCTGGTCGACGCGGTGTCGGCCGAGGACGTCAGCCGCGTCGCCGCCACCTACCTGCAGCCGGGCAACCTGACCGCGGGCTGGCTGGTGGCGGAGGGTGGCGAGGATGGGACGCCCTCGTGGCCGGCACGGCCGGGACCGTGCCCCCTGCGGCCCTTCGCCGAGCGGGTCGAGCGGCGCACCCTGCCCGGCGGGGGGCGGCTGGTGGTGCTCGACAACCCCCACTCCCCGACCGTGACCGTCGGCGGCACCCTGCGGGCGGGGATCGCCTGCGCCGCTGACGGCCGGTTCACGGTGCCCGGGGTGACGGCCGCGATGCTCGAGCGGGGGACGCGGCGCCTGTCCCGGCTCGAGCTGGCGCGGGAGCTCGAGGACCACGGGCTGAGCCTCGACCTGGAGACCTCCGGCGCCTTCCCGACCACGGTTGCCTTCGCCGCCCACGGCCTGGTCGAGGAGATGCCGCGCCTGCTGAGGTTGCTGGTCGAGGCGCTGCGCTGGCCCTCGTTCCCCGCCGACGAGATGGAGCGCCTGCGCGAGCACCTGCTCGGCAACCTGGCGCGGGAGCGGCAGGAGACCCTGCCCCAGGCGATGGCGGCCCTGAGCCGACTCCTCTACCCGGCCGGCCACCCCCACCGCCGAAGGCCGCCGGAGGAGCGAGCCGGCGAGCTGCAGCGACTGACCCGGGACGACCTGGAGTCCTTCCACCGGTCCGCCTACGGCCCGGCCTCGCTGGCCGTGGCGGTGGTGGGCGCGACCCGCGCCGCGCCCGTGTCCGACCTGCTCGGTGAGCTCCTCGACGGCTGGCAGGGCGGGACACCGCCCCTGCCGGAGGCTCCCGCGCCGCTGCCAGCCGGAGGGGGCCGGGAGCTCGTGCACCTCGCCGACCGGCCCAATGTCGATGTCTTCATCGGTCACGCCGCCCAGCTCCTGGTCGGCGACCCGGACTACCCGGCCGCCGTCCTCGCCAACGCCTGCCTGGGCCACTCGACCCTCACCTCGCGCCTCGGCGCCGCGGTGCGCGACCGCGCGGGCCTGAGCTACGGGGTCACCAGCCGCTTCTTCTGCACCCTGCACCTGCCCGGGCCATGGGCGGTGATGCTGTCGGTCGGCGGCCAGGACCTCGAGCGGGCGGAGGCGATCTGTCGCGAGGTCATCGCGACCTACGTCGCGGAGGGACCGACGGAGCTCGAGCTGGAGGACGAGCGCCAGGCCGCGGCCGGCTCCTTCCGAGTTGGCCTCGCCACCAACTCCGGCGTTGCCCGCCAGCTGGTGCTGGCGCTGACTGCCGGCCTGCCGGTCGAGCACCTCGACCAGTTGCCGGGGCTCTTCCTGGACACCAGTCGCGAGCGGGTGGTCGAGGCCGTCCGCCGCCACCTCCGTCCGTCCGCGCTGGCGCTGGGTGCCGCGGGGTCGGTGGCGCCGTCCTCCACCTGAGCCGAGCGCCGCGCTTCGGGTCTCGGCCGATGCGGACCCCGCTCGCTGCCCGGTCTGGGTGCAGGGCTGCGCCCGGCTCGCCGAGGCCAGGGGGAGGTTCCCCGCCGTCGCCGGCCCGGCGAGAGGGGGCGATCGCCGGCTTCGGGGCTGGCCCAGCTACCAGAGCAGGCCGAACAGCGCTTCGGCGATGGCGACCGCGAGCGCTGCCAGCAGGGCGACCCTCAGCCTGCGCCCGGCCCCCCGGCGACCGGGGGCGGCGGTCGCCACGGCGGGCGCCCCTGCGGC
>CAYTJW010000790.1:0-3132 GCA_964438135.1 uncultured Thermoanaerobaculia bacterium | reverse complement strand
CGCCCCGCTCGTACAGCCAGTAGGCGAGCTCGTCGTCGTCGTGGTTGAGGACCACGAGCGCCACGCAGGCGAGGGCGGCCGACAGCGCCGCGCCGGTCGCCGCCAGCAGGCCGGGGTGCTGGCACTCGAGGCCCGAATCGCAGACCAGTACGATCTCCTCGGCCAGCGGCAGCGCCTCCGCCGCCGAGCCGGAGCGCTCGAGGTGGTCGACGACGTTCTCGAGACCGACACCCTTGAGGACCACCGAGGTGTAGAAGACGCCCACCTCACGCCTCCTCGGGCAGCTCGGAGCAGGCGGCGATCTCGTCGCGCAGCTCGGCGATGAAGGCGTTGAGGACGAGCAGGAAGCAGCGGTAGTGCTCGGCGTACACGGCCACGTCCTCGAAGCAGAGGTAGTCGAGCGTCCAGATGCTGAAGAGCTTGGCCGGGTCGATGGCGGCCACGGGGCCGTTCTCGACGAACAGCACGACGTGCGCGTGGGGTTTCTGCCGCTCGACCAGGCACTCGTAGCGGACCTCGCCCAGAGGGGTGCCCGCGGCCCATACCCCGCCTCTGCGTCGCTGCCAGAGCGGCGGCAGCACCTCCCGTTCGAGGTCTCTCGACACCCCGCGCGCCTCGCCGCTGTTCGACCAGGCGTGAACCAGGGGTGCAGCGCATACCGCGGCCCGACGATGGGTCGTGATGAGGGTCGAAACCTCCGCCTGCAGACGCCTGCAAGTTGGGCCGCCCAGACTCGACGCAATCTCCGCCCTCGTCGTGGCGTGGAGAACCCACGCGATTCTGCGCCCCGCTTCTTCGCCGTATGCCTCTGCGAAGTGCTCACACAGCGGTGTGACCCGAAGGTCCTCGATGATCCGAAGCTGCCCGCGGCGGAGGAAAGCCCGCTTGCACACGCGTCCCAGGGCCATCCGCATCGGGTGGAAGGTCATGCGGGGTCTCCCGACCGACCTCGCGTGGCAGCTCGGCCGGAGGTGGCGCTGATCTCGTCGCGCAGCTCCGCGATGAAGGCGTTGAGGACGAGCAGGAAGCAGCGGTAGTGCTCGGCGTACAGGACCAGGTCCTCGAAGCAGAGGTAGTCGAGCGTCCAGATGCTGAAGAGCTTGGCCGGGTCGATGGCGGCCACGGGGCCGTTCTCGACGAACAGCACGACGTGCGCGTGGGGTTTCTGCCGCTCGACCAGGCACTCGTAGCGGACCTCGCCCAGAGGGGTGCCCGCGGCCCATACCCCGCCTCTGCGTCGCTGCCAGAGCGGCGGCAGCACCTCCCGTTCGAGGTCTCTCGACACCCCGCGCGCCTCGCCGCTGTTCGACCAGGCGTGAACCAGCACGCCAGTGAACCTTGCCGCGCTCCAGGTCGCCCTGACGACGCGCGAGTGCTCCTCTTTGAAGCGCCTGTGAGTCGGGCTCTTGAAGGTCCCGACGAGTATCGACCGCGTCAGAATGTGGGAAAGAACCGACAGCCGATGCCCGGCCTCCGGTCCCGCACCGATGCAGTCGTAGCATGACAGCCGGGTCACGCCGAGGTCGTCGACCAGCCGGAACCTCCCCCGCCCGAGGAACGCCCGCTTGCAGACCCGGCCGAGCACTACGCGCATCGGCTGACAGCTCATGCCCCCGGCACCACCCCTTCCTCGCGATAGGGCGCGCCCGGGTCGATCAGGTAGGAGGGGACGAAGAGCAGGAAGACGCCGCCAGCGGCAGCGGAGACCGTGGCGCCGGCCTCCACTCCCACCTCGCCGGCCAGCAGGCCAGCCGCCAGGCCGAGGGCCCCGATGGTGGTCGCGGTCTGGACTGCCAGCTCACCCTCCCGCTCCAGCTCGCCGAAGCGCGGCGCCCCCACCAGCGCCCACCACGGGACGGTGGCATGGACCAAGTTGTACTCGCCCGCCTCGATCCCGTTCAGGCGGTAGTACACGAACCCGGCCGCGTCGTCGTCGGCGAACGCACGGATGGCCACGGTATACAGGGCGTTGTTGGTGTCGACGACTCCTCCGGCGATGGTCAGGCCGCCCGGAGCCAGGGTCTCCGGGTCCTCGGCGCCGAACCGGCCGGGCGCCACGGCAGCACCGTGCAGCGACAGATAGAAGATCTGCGCCTGCTGCCACAGGCGCGCCTGGCTGGCGGCCGCCCTGTTGGTGCGGTACGTCTCCGGCTTGAGGTCGACGATCTCGCCGGTGCTTTCGTCAGAAGGCAGGTAGAGCAGGTCGGGCCGGGAAAGCCACGTGACCACCTGGCCCAGCTGCTTGACGAGCCTCTTGGGCTCCAGCTGGAGCAGCTCGCGGACCCCTCGGCCAAGCGAGAGGTTGACCTGAATGCTGCCAGAACCGGATCTGTCTCCATACCAGCCGGATCCCGCAACCCACCTGCCGAAGTGCTGGTGCGCCTGGACCCCGGTGAGCCAGTTGTAGGGGTGGCCGAGGGGGGACAGGCCGAGGGGGTCGAGGGTGGCGGAGGGGTTGTAGCCGAGGGGCGCGTACGGGCTCTGCACGCCGTCGAGCGGCAGCGGGTCGCGCTCGAGGAAGCTCACCATCTGCGGGTCGTACCAGCGCGCCCGGAAGTGGTAGAGGCCGAGGTCCGGGTGCCAGGCGCGGCCCTGGAAGAGGGTGGTGACGCCGTAGGCGCTGGCGCCGAGGGGCGGGCTGTCGTCCGCGGCCACCCAGGCGACCAGGGCCGCGTCGGCCGAGGTGGCGAGGTGGGTCAGGCCGGGCAGGGTACCAGAGACGGCCTGGCCGGAGAGGTCGGCGAGCCGCACTTCGGCCACCTGGTAGGCGGCGCCGGCGAGCCAGGCGACCGGCTGGGAGGGCCGCCACCGCAGCACCTGGCCGGAGACCCGCTCGGTCGAGCCGGGCACCGCCAGCCCGGCGCGGACGACCGTCACCGCGTCGGTCAGCGGCACGCCGGCCGCGATCACCGGCTCGTCGAGCACCAGCACCAGCCCGTCGGCGGCGTCGAGCAGGGCGAGCAGACGCGGCGGCGAGGCGTCCGCGAGGACCTGGTAGGTCTCGGCCGCGGCGACCGTGACGTCGAGGTCCAGCGTCAGGGCGTTGCCGGCGCGGTCGGCGACCCCTTCGACGTGGAGCCGGCAGGCGACGCCCGGCGGGGCCGGCCCGCCGCCAAGCACCACCCCGCGCCC
>CAYTJW010000789.1:0-3144 GCA_964438135.1 uncultured Thermoanaerobaculia bacterium | reverse complement strand
ACTCGACCACCCGTGCGGGTCGCTCGCACTGCCCGGCGCTCCCCTCGCGCGCGCGTGAGCGCGACTGACGAGCGTTCGTCGCTCTTCGTGCAGCTCACGCTGACACGTAGCTGCGCGTTTTCTTCCAAGAGGAGATCCAGGAGTGCCTTGACTTCCTCAAAGAGACGATCGGCCGTATGGGGACGGAGTAGGCTTCACGCCGAAGCACCAGCAACACAACGGCAGAGCTTCGCGGGACACCTCACCTCGAATCGTCGGGATCCTCTGAGCCGGGACGGATATCAGTGATGATCTGAAACAGCTGGCGCCACGCACCAACGCCCAGGGCGTCAAGTCCCTGCTGAATGGCGTTGCTGATCGTCTCGTATTCAAGGTTGCTGTCAAGCTCACCAAGGCCAAGAGGTGACGCGGTCCTGATCGGCTCCCCGTCGTCGTCGAGGGGAACAAACAGCTCGTCATCTTCACCGAACCTCCTGACAGACTGCCCGTCGCGGAAAAGCACCGCCGAACGATGCCCGATCCGAGAGTCGTAGCGCACTGCAAGAGCATGGCCCACAGCCATCGAGGCCTCGGCCGCGAGCTCGTCTATCCCGGGGGAGAATGCAGCAGCGACTCGAGGGTCGGTTCGGAAAAGGACTACGGCATCGGGGGTGACCCGCATGGTCGTCAGCGGTAGATCGCTGACGATACCCTCAATCGTCGTAGAAGGCTCACCCACGCGGAGGGGGATGACAACACCCTCGAAGACCTCACTCATGGCAACCTCAAGAAGTCCACCGGCAGCCCGCAGGTGCTTCGTCGGAGCCTTGCCTGAAGGCGTGGTCCCACCGTGGCCTTTCCAGTTTGCACCTGGATTCGCAGGTTCGGTGGGACTCTGCCGGCAAGCGCTTCGTCTAGAGTCTGGCGAATGAGGGCCCTTTCAGCACGGGTCAGCCCCTGAGCGCTGGCGAGACCCGCGCGGATCTGGGCGATGTTCGCGCGGAGGTTCGTGGTGATGGCGGTGAAATCATCGAACTGCAGCCTGTTAGCAAACTTCGCTTCGCGGAGAATGACTGACCCGTCATCCAGAAGGGCAAGGTCTACTCGTGCCAGGTCAGACACTCCCGACCTTCTTGGCTCCTGCATCACGTCCATGGCTGTCGGATTGTCGGGATGTGGCACTTCGAAGGCCCTCCCTCCCAACATGATTCGCGCTCGGCGAGTCGCGACCTCACCATATGCCTTGCAGTCAACAACTTGCGAAGACTCCGCGCCGTGTCCATGTCAGTCGTCAGAACCGGTGCCCCGCAGGGGCATGAGGCCGCTCGGAATGGTACGAACCTGGCCGATGTGGCACCCGACGAGAACCTGGCACCCGATGGGACCAGGGGAGCACCCCAGCGTGACCCCCGACCCCCGCCCGCTCGAGCCCACCGGCGGTGCCATACTCGTGCCAGGTCAGACACTCCCGACCTTCTTGGCTCCTGCATCACGTCCATGGCTGTCGGATTGTCGGGATGTGGCACTTCGAAGGCCCTCCCTCCCAACATGATTCGCGCTCGGCGAGTCGCGACCTCACCATATGCCTTGCAGTCAACAACTTGCGAAGACTCCGCGCCGTGTCCATGTCAGTCGTCAGAACCGGTGCCCCGCAGGGGCATGAGGCCGCTCGGAATGGTACGAACCTGGCCGATGTGGCACCCGACGAGAACCTGGCACCCGATGGGACCAGGGGAGCACCCCAGCGTGACCCCCGACCCCCGCCCGCTCGAGCCCACCGGCGGTGCCACGCCCGCACATCGACGGCGCGAGCATGTTCCGGTGAACAGCTTCCGGAAACCGAGCGGAGACGATGGGCCTCAACTCCCCCGCCTGGCACCGATCAGCAGCGACTCGACGACCCTCGGCCGCCGGCAGCAACCAACGGCCAGCCCCTACTCGACGCCGCCCCACTCGTCGAGCTGCGGCTTGGGGAACTGCGAGTAGTGCTCGGCACGTTCCTCGAGCCGCCGCAGGCGCCACTCGCCGTCGTGCTTCTTGAGCACGACGTAGTCCGTCGCGTCCCAGGCCTCCGTCAACCGCTGCCCCTTCGTCGCCTCGACCTGTGACTCGTACTCGTGGACGATGTGGTACCTCGCCCAGGCGATCGCCCGCTCGCCCTCGACCTTGACGACCTCGACCGTGAGGTCGGTGATCGTGACCTTGTCGGCCGCGCCCTGGACGCCGAGCGCGAGGTTGGAGAGCTCGCCGAGGCTCGCCGAGCGCCCCGCGGAGTACCCGCCGGCCTCCCCGTCGAACGTCCCCTCGAGCTTGCCGAGCTCCGGGTGGCAGCAGGCGAGCACGCCCTGCACATCGCCCGCGACGGTGGCCTGGTAGGCCTTGCGGATCACGGCCTCGACCGCCGCCGGGTCCGCGGCGAACCCGCTGCGGTCGGTCAGGGCCAGCAGGATGACAGCGAGGGAAAAGACCTTGAGCGTCTTCACGAGCTCCTCCCGTGCCGGGGATTGCGTCGGCGTCGAGCCGGGTGAACCGGAGCAACTGCCAACGTGTCCGACGCCGGCATCCTAGCACGGGACCGGACAGCTGCCGTGTCACGATCGGTACGTTGTCGCGGTGCCGGCGGGCCCCAGACCGCCGCCACACGCGCAGGGCCCCCTCGCGGCCGCATCGCGGACCGCGTTTTTCGCCACGGGACTGCCCAGGCCCGGGCTCGAGACCTGCCCGCCGCCCCGCCGGTCCCTGCCCCGGCCCGGGGGGCAGGTTGGGGGTTTCCTGGGCCACCGAGCCCCCTCTCCCGGTCGCCCTCCACGCCCCGGCAGCCCTCTGCCCACGCCACACCCGTCACCCGTCCGGCCCCTCCCACTGGGCCGCCTGCGAGCTCGTCGGCGACTGGCGGCAGGGCGCGGGAGGCGCACCCTGCCCGAGAGGGGTAGACTCCGCTCTGGGGGACCTCTGCCCGTGAGGCATCCGGCGACCGCGCTCGGGCTCGTGGTGCGACCGGTGCTGGTGTCGGCCCTGCTGGTCGTCGCGCCGTCGGCGGCCGCGGGAGGCCCGCTCCGAACCGGCGTCGTGGTCGAGGAGGTCGGCCCGGGCTCGGCGTCGGCGAGGGCCGGGCTGCGGGCCGGGGACGTCCTGACCGGCTGGCGTCGGGCCGCGAGCCCGCCC
>CAYTJW010000788.1:0-3146 GCA_964438135.1 uncultured Thermoanaerobaculia bacterium | reverse complement strand
CGAGGTGGTCGTGGTCGAGCTCGGCCGCGAGCTGGCCGAGGCCCTTGGCCGCGAGGCCGCGTCGGCGCCCCTGTGCCAGGCCTGCGCCGCGGCGCCTGCGGTGGTGGTGGCGGTGGTCTCCGGCGGCCTGGTCGAGGCCGGCGGAGGTGTCCATTGACGACGACGAACCGGCGCCGAGGCGCCGTGAGAAGGGAAAGACGATGACGAAGAGCAGCGGCTACGAGTACGTGGCAGTGGAACAGGGCCGGCTGGCGGCCCTCATGGCGGCCATGGGCCCGGCGGAGCAGCCGAGGCCGAGGGCCGCGGCGCCGGTCAACATCAGCGCCTCGGGCGTGACGCGGGTTGGGGCCGTGGCCATCGTGCCGGTCTACGGCTACGTCGCACAGCGGCCCTCGCTGTGGGCCGGAACCTCCGCCGACGTCGTCCGAGCCACCCTCGCCCGGCTGGTGGCAGACCGTGACGTCGAGGGCATCGTCCTGGACGTCGACTCGCCCGGCGGTGGCACGGCGGGTGTCACCGAGCTCGCCGCGGCCATCAGGGAGGCGAGGAAGACGAAGCCGGTCGCCGCCGTGGCCAACGCTCTGGCCGCCTCGGCCGCCTACTGGATTGCCTCCTCCGCCTCGAGGGTGGTGGCCACGCCCTCGGCCGAGGTGGGCAGCATCGGCGTCTACGCCGTCCACGTCGACCAGACCGCGGCCCTCGAGCAGGCGGGCCTCCGAGTGTCGGTGGTGTCGAGCGGCCGTTTCAAGACCGAGGCCTCGCCCTTCACCACCCTCTCCGAGGAGGCCCGCGCCCACCTCCAGAGCCGCGTCGACGCCATCGCCGAGACGTTCATCGGCGACGTGGCCGCGGGGCGGGGCGTCAGTGCGGACGTCGTGCGGTCGACGTTCGGTCAGGGCCGCCTCCTGGGCGCCGAGGACGCCCGCCGGGCCGGCATGGTCGACGCCATCGGCACGCTCGAGTCCGCCGTGGGCGAGCTCTCCGGCGCCCGTGGCGGCTGGGCAGGGAGGGGTGGGGCGGTGGCCGCGGCCATGGTCGACCTGGAGAGGCGCCGGCAGGCCCTGACCACCATGCTCGAGGCCGACGCCATCCGCGACCTCGACGAGGCCCTCCAGCGCGAGCTGGGCCAGGAGCAGGCCGCGGCCACCAGGCCGACTCGGAGGAGCGCACCGGCCTCGGCGTCGGAGCTGTCCAGCCTCCAGCGGCGACGAGACGACCTCGCCAGGATGGAGCGCGACGCCCTGGTCGACCTGGCCAAGACCCGGCAGGCGGAAGCCGGCCGGAACACGGCGACGGCAAGGCGGGGACGGTAAGACAACGAACGAGACCGGCTGAGGCCGGAGAAGGCAGGAGAAGACGATGAGCAAGCAACCCAACGTGAAGGTTCCGAAGCCGGCGGAGGTGTCGCCCGAGTACCGCGCCGCCCAGGAGAAGGTGGCGGAGCTCCAGGCCCGCATTGTCGACATCAACCGCCGCCTCGAGGACCACGTCGAGGCCTGGTACTCGCTCCAGACGCCCCACCCCGTGGCCGAGAAGGTGGCGGCCATCCTCCGAGACCCGGCGATACGCTGCGACACCCTCGAGACCGTGGTCACCGGCGAGAGCTACACCAAGCTCATCAACGAACGGGCTCTCGTCCAGCAGGCCCTGGAGATCGCCCGGCGTCAGCTCGAGGCGACGCTGGGACCGGCCACGGCGCGAGTCCTCGACGGCGGCCTGCGCGATGAGCACCGGCGGCGGGTCGAGGCGTGCGTCGAGGCCGGCAAGGCCCTGTTGGAGGCGGGCGAGCTGGAGCTCGCGGTGAGGATGGCGCTGCGGGACTCCGGCTACTTCCCGTCGTGGCTGCCGCCGGCCGGGGTGCGGTGGGGGGCGCTGTGGTCCCTCTTCTCCGAGGCCAAGGATGCGGGGGTGCTGGCGCCGCCGGCGGCGGAGGCCCTCTGCAACAGGTGCGACCTCGCCGGGCAGGAACGCATCCAGTGGGGCCGGTGAGGGAAGGGGCGTGACGGTGACGGCACCAGCCTCCCCCGCCAACCCCCTCCCAGGCGGTGAGAAACCTCGGCCGCGCTGTGGTCGCTGCGGCGCGGTCGGGGTACGTCTCCGGCGGACGTGGTGCCTGGAGCCGCGGAGGGCGCCGAAGCTGTTCTGCCGGCCATGCTGGCTCCAAGTGGAGGCGGCCTGGGATGAGGTGTGGGTGTCGAGGTGGGAGGACGGGAGGTGACGGCCGTGGCCGTGGCCGTTCCTGGGCCCTGGCCGGCCCTGTGCCACGTCGGCGGTGGTGGCGGTGCCATCCCCCTCGCCTGGGGCCGCGGACGCGGCAGCGGGCCGGCAGGGCCAGCGGGAGTGCGGTTGCATTCTCTCCCGCAGTCTGGTAGCGTCGAGCCATGACGAAAGCGACGTTGATGGCGCGCATCGAGGCCGTCCGAGTCGAAGGGCGGCGCGGGGTCAACCTGACGGTCAGGCTCAGTGGGCCCGAGCGTGACCGGCTCCACCAGGTCGCCGCGGGCGTCGGCCTGCCGGCGAGCGTGCTGGCGCGGCTGTTGCTCCTGGACGGCCTGGACGAGCTCGAGGGCGGAGGGGAGGCCGGCGCCGCGGTGGAGGCCGGGCGGGGGCGGAGGCGGCGGAAGTGAAAGGTGGCCCGCCGGCGGAGGCGACCGTCGACGGGCCTGGGCCGAGGTCGAACGAGGCGACCACGACCCATCCCATGCTACCTCGGCAACTGGGAGGACGACATGGAAGCGACGGTAGAGAAGGCGAAGGCGGAGCTCGAGGCGGTGGTGGCGGAGGCTGGGGGCGCGTTGCTGGCCCGGCTGGACGGTCTGGCGAAGCTGCTCGAGGCCGCGGCGGCCGAGGCGGTGGCGCGGGACGACTACCAGGGTGAGAGCGGCGTGGCGAGATGGGGATGCCCGTGCATTCCTTGCCACAGGGCGGAGATCGCCGACTGCCTCAACCATCTCGCGGACTTCGCCAGGACGGACTGGGCCGCCGACGCGGCCGAGGCCCGGCGCGAGCGGGACGCGGGCGACCGGGCGGAGGCGGCGGGCGTGGCGGAGGCGGCGGGCGTGGCGGAGGCGGCGGGCGTGGCGGAGGCGAGGGCGGAGCTCGAGGAGATCGCCGACGGCTTCCATGGCGGCCTTGCCGACCTGGTC
>CAYTJW010000787.1:0-3152 GCA_964438135.1 uncultured Thermoanaerobaculia bacterium | reverse complement strand
GCCCGACCGCCGCTGACCACCGCGTCGTCGCGGCCACCCGGAGCGATCGGCCCCCAGCGGTCAGCTTCGGCCGTCAGCGGTCAGCTCCCCCGCCCGGCCGCGGGCCGGCGTGCGGGGCGAGCCGGCTGCGGCCGCCTCGGCCGGCATGGGGGAGAGGAAGGGGCACGCCGCGGGCGCGGGCGAGCCAGTCGTTCACTCGAGCGGCAGGGTGGGAGGGGGAGCCGGTGGCCGCCAGCTGACCGCTGGGAGCTGGCCGCCGCCGGCCGACCGCCTCAGTAGAACGTCGTCTCCTGCTCCATCCGCTGCGCCTCCTCGGACAGGCCCTGGATCTGGATGGAGATGAAGGAAGGGCGGAAGCGGTGCTCCTGGCACAGCCGCCGCAGCCGCTCGTCGAGCTCCGCGTCCCAGAACTCGATGATCTTGCCGGTGGCGGTGCAGACCATGTGGTGGTGGCCGCCGCCGGGCTCCATCTTCTCGTAGAAGTAGTGCTCGCGACCGAGCCGGCTCTTGCGGACCAGGCCGCACTGGACCAGCAGGTCGAGGGTCCGGTAGACGGTGGCGCGCGACACCTTGCGGCTCCTGGCCCTCATGCGGGCGAGGAGCTCGTCGGCGTCCAGGTGCTCGCTCGAGGAGAAGATCTCCTCGATGAGACTCAACCGCTCCTGGGTGACCTTGAGGCTGTTCTCCCGCAGGTACTGGGTGAAGAGCTTCTGGGCGCGTTGGGCGAGCTTGCTCATGATTCATCCAGTCTCATTCTCAGGGTAAGCGTAGTGGCCGGCTCGGGCCGTGTCAAGCTGCCGCGGCGACGCCGCCGTTGTGGCATCCGGCCGCCCGGCCCGACCGACGGCCGCGCGGCGCGCCGCCCCCTGCGCCGGGCCCGAGGGGTGTCGCCGCTGGCCCCGTCGTTGCATACTGGCTCGAGCGGTGCGGGTCCGACGGCTCCTCCTGGTCCTGGTCTCCCTGGTCGCCCTGGGCGTGGCGGCCGTGTCCCTGGCTCGGACCGCGCGCGGCTTCTACCGCCTCGACTTCCCGCTCCGCTGGGCCGACAACGGCCTCCAGGTCGGGGCGGTGCCGGACGGCTCGAGCGCGGCGGCGGCGGGTCTGCAGGAGGGCGACCTGGTGGTGGCGGTGGACGGCGTCCCGCCGGAGAGCCTCGAGGACCCGCTGTTCGCGATCGCGGCCGGCGAGGAGCACCAGCTGTCGGTGCTCAACCTGGCCGGGGAGGTCACCGAGGTCGGGCTGCGGCCGCCGCCGCCCGCCGTCGACCCGGTCTACCTGACCCGCACCGCCGTGGCGGTCTTCGCCCTCGGTTGCGCGCTCTTCGCCGGCCTGACCACGACCCGCCGGGAGGCCTCCGCCTTCGTCCTGGTCGCCGTGGCGTCGCTGCTGGTCGCGGCGATACCCCACCGCACCGCCGCCAGCGGAGCGGCCCTGCGCCTGATGCACCGCTCGGCCGGCGCGGCGCTGCCGTTCCTTCTGCTCCGCTTCTTCCTGCTCTTCCCGGAGCGGCGGGTGCGGCTGCGGTGGTGGGACGCGGTCACCGCGACGGCGGTGCTGGCGGTCGCGGCCATGGTCCTGCAGCCGCGGCTGGAGGCGTGGTGGCCGCTGACCCTGGCCGTGCTGCGGGTCCTGTTCGTGCTCGCGTTCGCCGTCGGCCTCGGCATCCTCGTCCACCGCTGGTGGGCCGGGGCACGCGAGGCCCGCGCCCGGCGCCAGCTCGAGTGGGCCGCCCTCGGCATGCTGGTCGGCCTGCTGCCCTACCTCAGCCTGGTGCTGCTGCCGCGGTGGCTGGGGGTGTCCCTCGAGCTCTACTCGTGGCTGGCGGTGCTGCCGATCGCGGCGGTGCCGCTGGGCTTCCTGGCCGCGCTGCGCTCCTACCGACTCTGGGACCTCGAGCCGATCGCTCGCGACAGCCTGTCGGCGACCCTGGTGGTGGTGGCCGGGGGGCTCTCGTTCGCGCTCGCCAACCACCTCCTGTCGGGCCACGGTGGCAGCCTGCGCAACCTCTTCGCCTTCGCCACCGGGGTGCTGCTGGTGGTGCTGCTGCAACCGGTCCGGCTGTGGGTCGCTCAGCTGATCGACCAGTGGCTCCACCACGGCCGGCCGCCGCCGCGCTGGCTCCTGACCCACTCCACCCTCGACCTGGTCTCGGCCGTCGACCCGGCCGAGCTGCTGCGGCGCCTGTCCGACGCGCTCCGCGACGGGGTCGCGCTGGACCGCGTCGCCACCTACCTCCGCTCGGGCTCGGGCGCCTACCGGCGGGTCACGGCGGTCGGCGAGGGGGCGCCCGACGAGCTGCCGGCCGCGGTGGTCGAGGGCGAGTTCCCGCGCGAGCCCGAGCGGCCACTGGCCGCCGGCGGGTACGTGTCGCGCATCCCCCTCGAGCGTGCGCAGACGGTGCACGGCCTCCTCTACCTCGGCCTCCGCCGCGGCCTCTACCCCCTCGGCACCGAGGGCCGGGAGGTGGTGGCCGCCTTCGCTGCCCAGGCCGCTCTCGCCCTGGAGAGCGCCCGCCGTCTCGACGAGCTGCGCCTCAAGGCCGAGGAGTACCGCATCCTGCACGCCAACACCCAGCGCATCATCGAGTCGTCGGCCGCAGCCATCCTGGTGTGCGACGCGGGCGGTCGCATCCTGTCCGCCAACAGCGTCGCCGCCGGCATCCTCGGCCGCAGCCGCGAGGAGCTGGTCGGCGAGGAGCTGCGGTCGTCGGTCGAGCTGCCGCCGCCCTGGCAGCGGCAGCTGCCCCTCTACGCCGTCAACGCCGAGGCCCGCACCCTGGTCGAGCCGGCGCGGCAGCTGGTTCTGGCGGTGTCGGTGCTCGAGCTCGACACCGGCAGCTTCAACGGCCGGGTGGTGGTGCTGCAGGACGTGACCGAGCTGCGGACGCTGCAGGACCGGGTCCGGGAGCAGGAGCGCCTGGCCGCGCTCGGGCGGCTGGCGTCTGGCCTGGCGCACGAGATCAACACCCCGCTGACCGGGATCGCCTCGTTCGCACAGATGCTCGGCGAGCTCACCCCTGGCGACGACCCGCGGGCCGCCCTGGTGGGCAAGCTCGTCGACCAGAGCTTCCGCGTCTCGCGCATCGTCGCCAACCTGCGCGAGGCGGTGCGCGGGAGCCGCGCCAGCCGCACCGTCATCGACCTCGGCGAGGT
>CAYTJW010000786.1:0-3155 GCA_964438135.1 uncultured Thermoanaerobaculia bacterium | reverse complement strand
CAGCTCGGCGAGGCCCGTGGCGCCCGCCCGGGCCACCACCAGGTCGGCCTCGGCCAGCGCCCGCCACGGCTCGGCCAGGGAGGCCTCGACCTTCGCGTCGAAGCCGAGGTCCGAGTAGCTGGTGCGCACCATCTCCTGCCAGCGGCCACCGGTCTGGTGGCGGACCGCCACCTCGAGACCACGGTGGCGCAGCAGGGCCACCGTCCGCGGCACGGCCTGGTTGAGCAGCAGCGAGCCCTCCACGCCGCCGACGACCAGCAGGCGCGCCGGCTCCGCCGGCTCGACGTCGGGCACCGCGAAGTACTCGGGCCGCACCGGCGTCCCGGTCCACTCGGCCGGCAGCGACGGCAGGGCCTCCACCGCGTCGGCGAAACCGCAGCAGATGAGGTCGGCCCACCCCGCCAGCAGCCGCGCCCCCCGGTCCGGGCGGCAGTTGTGCTCCTGCAGCACCCACGGCACTCCGAGCAGGCCGGCGGCGACGGCCGCCGCCATCGACACCTGGCTGCCCACGCACAGGACCGCCGCCGGCTCGATCGCGGCCAGCGTCCGCAGCGCGGCGCCGAGGCTCGACGGCAGAGCGCGCAGTCGTCGCAGCACCGCCGCCGACCAGGGGCCCGACGACCCCTCGGCCGCGATCTGCAGCGACAGCCCCTCGGTGTGCGCGACATGCTCCCGCTCCAGGCCGGGCCGCAGGCCCAGCCAGTGGACCTCGACCTGGAGCCCCTGCAGCTCGCGCACCACCGCCAGCCCGGCCTCGGCCCGGCCCTCGCCGCCACCCGCGACCACCACCCTCGCGCGCGCCGTCACTGGCTCACCTCGCGCGACAGGTTGAGGAGGAGACCGACGCCGACCATGGCCGCGACCAGGTCGGTCTTGCCGTAGCTGATCAGCGGCAGCGGGATGCCCTTGGCCGGCAGCAGGTCGAGGCACACCGCCATGTGGATCACGGCCTGGAAGGCGAAGGTGGCGGTCAGGCCGAAGGCGAGCAGCGCCCGCGCCGGCTCGGCGTGGCGGGCCGCGACCCGTAGGCCGCGCCAGGTGACGATGGCGACCAGGGCCAGCACGCCGAGCAGGCCGACCAGGCCCAGCTCCTCGCCGGTGATGGCGAAGATGAAGTCGGTGTGGGGCTCGGGCAGGAACAGCAGCTTCTGCAGGCCCTCGCCGTAGCCGCGCCCGAACAGGCCGCCGCTGCCGAGGGCGATCAGGCTCTGGTAGGTCTGCCAGCTGGCGTCCGCCGCCTGGTCGGGGTCGAAGAACGCCATCACCCGGCGGACCCGGTAGGGCGACGACACCACCGCCCCAACCAGCCCGACCGCGGCGGCTGCCGCCGGCGCCATCAGCACCCTGAGCGGCACCCCGGCGACGAAGGCCATGGACGCCACCACCAGCAGGATGAGGGCGGCCGAGCCGAGGTCAGAGCCGAGGACGACCAGCACCACCGTGGCCCCGGCCGCCCCGGCCAGGGGCAGCAGGCTCCTCAGCGACCAGGCGCTGCGGCGGGCCGCGTCCAGCTCCACCGCCGCCACCAGCAGCAGCGCCAGGCGCGCCACCACCGACGGCTGGAACGAGACCCCGGCGATTCTCGCCCAGCGCCAGGTCCCGTTGAGCGGCGGCTGTGCCAGCGGCACCACCAGCAGGGCCAGGGCCACCGCCATCGCCGCCCACACCAGCCGCCGGTCGGCGAGCAGGTTGAGCCGCAGGTGCATGGCCATGACCAGCAGGGCGAGCCCGACCAGGGCGGTCACCCCCTGCCAGAGCACGAAGTGAGAGCTGGCCCGGTGGTAGCGCTGCGAGGCCACCACCCACGAGGCCGAGGCGAGGAGGGCCAGGCCGACCGCGGTCTGGAGCAGGGCCGCGCCGAGCAGGAGGCGGTCGAAGCGCTGCTTGAGCGGCATCAGCCCCCTCCCTCGTCGCGCCCGGCCCCTGCCGCGCCCTGCGCCAGGGCGGCGAAGGCGTCGCCCCGCGCGGCGTAGCTCGAGAACTGGTCGAGCGACGAGCAGGCCGGGGCGAGGAGCACGGTGTCGCCCGGGCGGGCGTGCCGGCGGGCCCTCTCCACCGCCCGCTCGAGGACCCCGCACCGCTCCACCGCCACCGCGGCAGGGAGGGCGGCGCAGATCGCCGCCTCGTCGCGGCCGATGACGTACACCCGCCGCGCCGACCGCTCGACCGCGGCGGCCAGCTCGCCGAAGTCCTGCCCCTTGCCGTCGCCGCCGAGGATCAGGTGGACCGTCCCGTCGGCGTAGGAGGCCAGGGCCGCCAGGGTGGCGCCGACGTTGGTCGCCTTGCTGTCGTCGACGAAGCGCACGCCGTCCGCCTCGTGCACCGTCTGGTGGCGGTGGGGCAGGCCGGGGAACGACGCCAGCACCCCGGCCATCGCCGCCGTCGGGGCGCCTAGCGCGCGCGCCGCGAGCGCGGCGGCGAGCGCGTTGGCGAGGTTGTGACGGCCGCTCAGCCGCACCTGCCCGGCCTCGACCAGCCGCTCGCCACCGACGACCAGCCGGTCGCCGTCGAGGTGGGCGTCGGCCGGCGCGGTGAGGGAGAAGGTCAGCCGCCGGGCGCTGGTCGGGGTCGCGGCCGAGGCCGGGTCGTCGGCGTTGAGCACCGCCCGGTCGCCCTCGGTTTGGAAGGCGAACAGGCGGCGCTTGGCGTCGCGGTAGGCGGCCACGCCCGGGTGCCGCTCGAGGTGGTCCTGGCAGAGGTTGAGGAAGACCGCGACGGTCGGCCGCAGCGCGGTCAGCAGCTCGGCCTGGAAGCTCGACACCTCCAGGACCCAGGCGTCCCAGCCGCCCTCGAGCACCAGCTCCGAGGCGGCCGTGCCGAGGTTGCCGCCGGCCACGACCCGCTGCCCGCCGGCGGCGAGCAGCTCGCGCACCAGCACGGTCACGGTGCTCTTGCCGTTGGAGCCGGTCACCGCCACCAGCGGCGCCTCCGGGCGGTGGAGCCAGGCGAGCTCGAGCTCGGTCAGCACCTCGAGGCCGCGCCGACGGGCCGCCGAGAGCAGGGGGGCGTCGGCGCGGACGCCGGGGCTGGTGACGACCAGGTCGACCCGCTCCAGGCACGACTCGGGGTGACCGCCCAGCGCCGTGCGCGTGCCCGGCCCGAGCAACTCCAGGCTCGCGCCCAGCTCCGCGGCCGGCCGCTCGTCGGTGACCAGC
>CAYTJW010000785.1:0-3156 GCA_964438135.1 uncultured Thermoanaerobaculia bacterium | reverse complement strand
AGCTCGGCCAGCTCGGCCGCGGCCCGGCGCAGCTCGGCGACGGCGTCGGTCTCGCCGGAGCGCTCGGCCAGCCAGTCCGCGTACGCCGCGGCGCGGGCGTCGACGCCGTGGCTGTCGGGGGCCTGCTGGTGGAGCAGGCAGTAGGCGCAGGTCGCGAGCGGGTACTCGGAGTTGAGGAGGGCGTGGCGGAAGGTGCGGAAGCCGGCGCCGCGCCAGACCTCGAGCGCCGGCAGCGCGCGGACCGAGCCCAGGTTCGGCCCCTCGTCCGGCATGTAGCAGCAGGCCTTGACCTGGCCGTTGCGGCGCAGGAACAGGCTCTTGAAGGGCTCCATGCAGACGAAGTCGCCGCCGCTGGCGGCGAGGTCGCGGATGCGGCGGGTGTCGAGCACGACCCGCACCTGGTCGGTCGAGTCCCGGGCCGGGTCGACCGCCGGGTAGGCCGGCGCGGCCTGCTCCGGCTGCGGGTTGAGCCTGAGGCCTCGGGCGAGCCGGGGGAACGAGGCGATCGGGTGGGTCGGCTCGACTGCCGCCGCGACCCGCAGCGCCGGGTCGGCCGCGGTCGGCTGGCGCAGCTCCTCGGGCGGCCGCAGCAGCGTCGGGTGAACCGTCAGGCGCACGCCGAGACGCCGGGCCGCCTCCCCGGCCCGCGCCACCACCGGGTCCGACCCGAGGGACGCCGGCGGCACGGCGTGGCCGCGCAGGGCCTCGATCTTGTCGGCCTGCTCGTGCAGCGGCGTGACCGCGACCACGTCCGCGCCGTGCTCCGCCATCAGCTCGACGAACCGGTCGAGGGTGGCCACGTGGTGGCGGAAGGCGAGGGAGTTCACCTCGACGATCGGGTAGCGGGCGCCGGCGGCCCGCCGGCAGTCGCGGAGGCGGGCCAGGTTGCCCAGGACCTTGCGAAAGCTGCCGCCGAGGTAGACGCTCTCGTAGTCGGCCGGGGTCGAGCCGGAGAAGCTGAGGGTGACGCGGTGGACCCGCTGCGCGACCAGCTGCTCCGCCAGGCGGCGGCCCAGGCACATGCCGTTGGTGAAGAACTCGACCAGCACCTCGTAGCCGGCGAGGAACGACAGCAGCTCGGCGAAGCGGGGGTGGATGGTGGCCTCGCCGTAGCCGAAGGCGTAGACGGCCAGCGCGTGCGGCAGCACCGGCGCGAGGGTCCGGGCGAGCTCGTCCGCGTCCACGAAGCCGCGCGCCTCGGCCCGCAGCACCACCAACCGGTCCGGGTTGAGGCCGGAGAAGTGGGCGCACATCGCGCAGTGCAGGTTGCAGGCGTTCGACACCTCGAGGAACACGTCGAGGGGGTGGGTCGGCAGGGCGACCCCGCGCGCGAGCTGGAGGAACGACTCGACCGCCTCCAGCTTGTGGCGGAGGAAGCGGGGCGACGGCGGGCTCGGCGCGTCCATCGACGGCGATGGTACCGCGGCCCGACGGCTCGCCTCAAGCGCGCCGGCGCCGTGCCAGTTGCGGACCGCCCGGCGCGCGCCTATCGTTGCGCCCGGGAGGAGCCGGCAGATGAGCGAGCCCACCCTCGGCGACGGCGACAGGCGGTTCCTGCTCCGCCTGGCGCGCGCCACCCTCGACCAGCGGCTGGCCGGCGGCCCGGCGCCGCCCGGTCCCCCCGACACCGGGCCCGTGACCGAGGTCCGGGGCGCCTTCGTCACCCTCAGGGCCCACGGCGACCTGCGCGGCTGCATCGGCCACGTGGTCGGCACCGTCCCGCTGTGGCAGTCGGTGCGCGACAACGCCGTCAACGCCGCCCTCCGCGACCCGCGTTTCGCCCCGGTCGCGGCCGCCGAGCTGCCGTCGCTCGCGATCGAGATCTCGGCCCTGACCCCGCTCCGACCGGCCACCTCGGCCGCCGAGGTCGAGGTCGGCCGCCACGGCCTGATGGTGGAGCGCGGGCCGTGCCGCGGCCTGCTCCTGCCGCAGGTGGCCACCGAGTGGGGCTGGGACCGCGACGCCTTCCTCGCCCACACCTGTCGCAAGGCCGGGCTGCCGGGGGACGCCTGGCGGAGCCCGGACGCGCGCCTGTGGCTGTTCGAGGCCGAGGTCTTCTCCGAGGACGCCCTCGGGCTCGGCCCTGCAGCCTCGTGAGAGACGGAGGGGACGTGACCGAAACCGGAGGGCCGATCGCCCCGGCCGACGAGCTGCCGGCGCCGCCGGTGGCGGCGGTGATCGCGGTGGAGCCGGGCCAGCAGGGCAACCTCGGCGCCATCATGCGGGTCGCCGCCAACTTCGGCGTGCCGGCCCTGGAGCTGGTGCGGCCGTGGGTCAGCCCGACCGACGACGAGACCCTGCGCTGGGCCTGCGGCGGCGAGGCCCTGCTCGAGGTCAACTGCTACGGCACGCTGGAGGAGGCCGCGGCGCCCTACCGGACCCTGGTCGGCACCTCGTCCGGCCGTGGCCGCGGCCGCCACCCGCTGGTGGGCCCGGCCGAGGCGCTCGCGGCGGTGTCGGCCCGCGGCCGCGCCACGGCGGCGCTGGTGGTCGGCAACGAGACGCGCGGCCTCGCCCGGGAAGACCTCGACCGCTGCGACCTGGTGGTGCGCCTCCCCACCCGCCCCGAGTTCCCGGTCCTCAACGTCGCCCAGGCCACCGCCATCCTCCTCGGCCTGCTCGCCGACGCCCCGAACCCGGCCCTCGAGCCCGCGCCGGAGCTCGCCACCAGCGACGACCTCGAGTCGCTCATGGACCACCTCCGCTCGAGCCTGCTCGCCATCGGCTTCCTCGAGCCCGCCAACCCCGAGCGCATCCTGCGCAAGGTCCGGCGCCTGCTCGCCCGCTCGGCCCCGACCGCCAACGAGGTCGCCATCCTGCGCGGCATCTGCCGCCAGGTCGACTGGGCGGCGGGCTTCCTGCCGCCGGCGGCGGACACGGTGGAGAGCGTCGCCCCCGACCCTGCCCCCGGGCCAGTCGGGGGAGCTGACGGCTGACGGCTGACAGCTGACCGCTCGTCAGCGCCGCCGCCGCTCGAAGGCCTCGACCTCGCCCCGCAGGCGGGCGAGCAGGGTCAGCAGGCCGGGGTCGGTCGGGAAGCGCTCGAGGGCGCTCGACAGGGCCAGGGTCGCGGCCAGGTAGTCGCGCTCGCCGAGGTGGAGGAGGACCAGCCGCGCGTGGACCTCCGGCCGGTCCGGCGCCAGCTCGACCGCCCGC
>CAYTJW010000784.1:0-3171 GCA_964438135.1 uncultured Thermoanaerobaculia bacterium | reverse complement strand
ACACGGTCTTCCACCCCACCTCGTCGACCCCGTGGGGAAGCTCCTGCACCTGCACTCCCACGAGGTCGGCGCCGATCTCGCCCTGGACAGCCGCCCCGCCGCAGTCGTGCGCCGGGTCCGACGGGTGGAAGTAGGCCCGCGGCTGGTCGTAGGCGCCCAAGAGGTGGCTGCCCTCGACCCCGTAGAGGTCTGTCCGCCACCAGGTCCCGTTGCGCCCCGGACCGTGCGCCGCGACCGGAATGGCGACCCGCTCGTCGTCGTGGTTCGCCGCTCGGTGGTAGTCGGTGAACGGCACGAAGGACGCGTCGCCGGTCGAGTTGTCGACCACCGACAGCCACAGCGCCGCCGGCCGTTGCCCGAAGACCGCCAGCCGCGGCGGACGCCACTGGCGCACCGTTTCCGGGAACAGCGCCTCGACGTCCACCACCGCCACCGCGTGCGGCGCTACCCGGACATGCTGGTAGGAATCAGGCGGACGGACCTGCTCGAGCTCGTGCTCCTCCATCGCGTCATAGCCCCACATCAGGGTCAGGTCCAGGACCTCGTCCGCGTCGTTGACCGCCCCGAGGTTGTGGCGAAAGCGGCCTGGCTGAAGCCGGTCCAGTGACAGGCTAGCCTGGCGACCGACCACGTCGTGGTACATGGCGAACCAGCCGCCGTCCGCCGCGCCCGAGAGCAGGTGGTTGGAGTAGCCGAGCCTCCCGGGCACCGCCGGCACAGCCTGGCCCAGGCTGCCGCCGCCGCCGCCAGGGTCCACCGTGTACACCCTGGCCGCGGCCACCACCTGCTCGCCCCAGCGGAAGGGTGCGGTCAGGACCAGGGCGTCGTGCGCCACACCGTCCCCCTCCGGTCCGCCGCCGAGCCACGCCAGCACGTCGGGGATCGCTCGCGACGAACGCGGCCCGAGCTCGAACACAGCCTCGGCGGCACCAGGCGTGGCCACCCGGCGAACGCTCACCGTGGTCGCCTCGGCCGAGGGGTTGTAGAGCCACAGGTCGGTGCTCCAGACCGTGCCGTTGCGGCCTGCCGCACGCGCCACGATCGGCACGAGCTGCTCGAAGGTCTCAGGGCGCGGGCCCGCCGAAGCGAAGGTCGCGGGCAGACCGGCGCCGAGCCCGTGGGCGAGCTCGAGCTCGACGTCGAGGGGGTACGTGACCAGGTTCCCGAGCTCATCGTCGAGGGAGAACAGCGACAGCGACGAGGCGGGCCAGCCCCAGGTGGAACCGAACAGGCGTTGCCGGGTGGGGTCGAAGTAAAGCGCGTCCAGCACCACCTCCCCCTGGCCGAAGGGCGAGAAGTCGAAGCGGTGGGTGACGCTCGCGGGGAGCACCTGGCCGCTCTCGATCGGCAGCACCTCGACGCCGTCCGGGGTGCCGCGCCAGAGGCGGGAGCCGGCGACGTCGAGGCTGAGGACTGGCGGTACGAAGGTGGCCTCGAGGCTGTAGCCGCCCTGACACCACTGCGGCGTCACCGTCGCCGCGCTCCACAGCCCGTCGTCGTCGGCTTCGAGTGCTCGTCCCAGCAGGGTCGTCGGGGGGTCCCAGTAGCACCCAGAGGGGTTGCCTGAGTCGCCAGGGAAGACGTAGCTCGGGCAGTCAAGGAGCGGGGGGAAGGTGAAGCCGCCTGAGTCGAGGTAGATTCTGAGACAGAGCGGGAGGCCGTACACCCCGGGGGCCATCGCCAGCGTCTCTGCGACCTGACTCCAGACCACCGGCCCCTGGATGGTCCAGCCCTCGGCGGCCGGGTCGAGGAGCGGCGGCACCCGGCGCAGCAGCCGGCCGGTCGCCAGGTCCAGCTCGAGGTTGTAGGGCCAGGCCTGGTAGACCAGGCGCCCTTCGGTGCCCACCAGCAGCCCACCGAAGCCTCTCGCCTTGGTCGGGAAGGAGCAGCCAGAGTTGAAGCTCAACGGCGCTAGGCGCGCGTAGGTGGCGGTGTCCGGGTCGAAGCTCCACAGGCCGTCGTAACGATCGGTGTAGGTCTCGCCCGCGCAGTGACGTCGCACGACGAGCAGTCGTCCCTCCACCTCGTCCCACGGCGGGACCTCGGCCCGGGCGGCCGGCACACAGGCGGCGAGCGTGACCAGAGCCATGGCCGTTCGCATGGCGTCACCCGTTCTTCCGGCACTTCGGGTAAACGCCCGCGGCATAGCCGAGGGCCACGAAGGCGTCGCCGACCGTGCGTTGCATGTCCGCGCCGCACGGGTCGCCCTCACAGAGGTAGGGCTCCTGGAAGCAGAGGTCCCGCACAGCTCCCAGAGTCTTGGACGGGAGGTCGGTCCACATCACGACCTCGTCGAGAAAGCCGTTGACCGTGTGGACGAGGATGCGGGCGGCGAGGTCGTCGCCGCGGCCCGTGACCTGGTGATCGCAGTAGGGCGGGCTGCCGGTGCAACCGCTGCACAGCTGGTCGTGGCCACCGCCGCACACGGCGCCGCCATTGCGGTCGAGAAGGCACACCGGGTTGCAGCCGCCCTCGCTGACCAGGTAGTACAGCACCGAGAGACGATTCCCGTGGCAGTTCGAGAAGGTGCAGCCCACCGGCATGTGCTGGGCATGCATGGACCACGGCTCGGGTGCGGCGCTCGGTGGGGCGATCTCGGCCGCACGGCGGCAGTAGGGGGAGAAGGGCGGGGCGCCGGGCGGATTGTCCTCGGCGTACAGCCAGTCGACCGGCTCGGGTAGACCTCCGGCGAGCTGCTCCACGAGGTGCCCGACAGCGTCGGCGAAGCCCTCCTTCATCTGCAGCTGGTAGAAACCCTGTCCCTCGTTGAAGACCGGCGCAGCGGCGTAGAGCAACCCGTGCCCCCACTCGTGGGCGACGACGTCGACCGCGGCGGTGTAGGAGTAGGGGTAGACCTGCTTCCGACAGACCGCCACGCCTCGGTAGGGGACCCAGCTCCTGCCCTCTTCTCCGAAGATGGCGTTGTCGAACTCATCCACCAACTCGCCGTTCGGCAGCTTCCTCTTGCAAGCCGCTTCGACCACGACCCTCGCGACACCCTCATCCCCCATCGCCATCACGTCCGCGCCCGCCCCCGCGAGCACCTCCATGGTTCGGCGCGTGAAGAGCAGCCCCTCGGCCGCGATCCGGCCGGGTATGGTCTCGTCGCCGCGGACGTCGTAGTCGACGTACTCCACGTCGCCGCCGGGCCACTGGTACACGGGCACGAGC
>CAYTJW010000783.1:0-3173 GCA_964438135.1 uncultured Thermoanaerobaculia bacterium | reverse complement strand
ACCCGAAACGCGCTTCTCAGCCGGAACCACGCGGTTCTACACAGCCGCCGACACGCCCGATGAGGTGCATGACCGGCGGCCGGCTGTCGGAGATCAACTCGCGCACCTGCGCCAGCATCGGCTCGATCACGCTGGAGCGAAGCCTGTTCTTGAGCGTTCCATCCGGTATCTCCTCCAACATTCGGGCGACCACGGCGTCGATGTTGCGGAGAAGCTCCTGGGCGGGACCCTTCTTGATGGCCACGTCTTCCTCCTTGCGTTCAGTTTCCAGGGGTCTGGGCTCGAGCTACCATCGAAGTTCCTTGGTACCCGAAGACGACACTGGTCCCAACAACGCTTGACCTGGTGCGCGATCCGCGATCACTCGATCCTCCATGCTTGCTCGGCTAGTCCCTGTCGTTGGGCGTTCTCGAACGGGAATTCTCGTTGCCTTCCGTCTCAGCGAGGCCGCGCTCACCCGACAGAGCGTTGGCGTTGCGAACCGAGCGCAGACAGCGAAATACGTTGGCCTTGCTCATGCACTTCGGGTAGCTTGGGCAACCAAAGAAGACGCCGTAGCGGCCCACGACCAACTTCATCGCCAAGTGACATTGCGGGCACTCCGGCACCTCAAGTGCATTCGGCGGTCGCGGGAGCTTCACGATTTGACGCCGGGTGAGTGTGATACCCGTGTCGTTATGCAGCCCCATCACTTCAATGCCGGGGGGGGAAGCCTCGACGTAGCGGCGCAGTTCCTCCCAGCTGATGGGGACCATCAGAAGGGGAATGCCAATGGCATCTACCAGTACCCACTGCCTTTCGTCGAGCCGAATATGCGGCACGAGACATCCCCTTCAGCAGCTTGGAACCGGGTGTTCACCCTGGCAGTGCGTGGCCCTACCACCACCCGCGCTAGGGCTCCCCCGACCTCTGGTGACCTCTCGCTCAAGACTCATTGGGATCATCAGACCTCGAACACCTCGTCAGGATCGGCGAGCCTGTCGCGCACCTGAGCCACGCTGGCGATGTCCCTGAATGGACCAGAAGAGGCGAGCTCCGTGATGGAGTGAAGGGTGGTCGCAATGACCTCGGGCCGTCCCTCCGCGATGGCCTGGTCGAGTGCTCGGAAAAGGCCCTCGAAGTTGGCGCGGCGCTCGTCGAACGAGCGATCGAGATAGGCCATGATGAGGTCGCGTTGTGCTGCTATCGCGGCGAGCCGCTCGTTTTCTGCTGCCCTGATCTGCTTTCGTTTGGTTCGTTCTTGCTGGCGGACCTTGGCGTACTCCATGTATGCGGCTGCAACCTGTTGAACGGCGCCTGCAACCTCGGTGGCTGACTTGAGCGACTTGGCTGCCTTGCCCACTGTCAGGGCTCGTCCCGGTGCAGGCATGATGGCTCGGCTCTTTGGCGGTCTACTCATGATGCGCTCCTGTACTCGGCGTACTTGACCTGGACGCTGTAGCTGGCTTCGGCCAGACCGCCACCGTCGATGATCGAAACAGACATGATCTCGCTCATCGCAGCTGCGAGCTGCAGCGCCACGGTCAGGGCGGCAACATCCTCGTCTGAGTCGCGGTCGAAGGCGGCGGGGTCCAGGCGGCCGATTGCAGCCGTGGCCCGGAGGTCGACGGACTCGAGCAGCGAGCGCAGTTCATCGAGTCGCCGCACGACTCCGTCCAGCAGAGTGCCTACTGTCCTCAACTGGGCGATTGCCTGGTTAGCCCGGCTGTCGTACGCCGTCGCCTCTGTCATGGCTTTCTCGCCTTTGCTGGCGATCATGCAGCCTCCGATCGCGAGGGCTGGGGCGATTGCCACGCCGGCTAGGACGACTGTGCCCACCGCCACTCCACCGCCACCGGCCGCCAGCGATCCACCCCCAAGCCACGCCAGCGAGGCGTTGCTTGCTGCCGCGCCAGTGAGCCCGCTGATGCCGGCCCCGGTGCTTGCAGTGCCGAGGAGCCCGACCAGCGCGACGGTGGATGAGGCGGTGGTCGCGCTGGCAGAAGCTGCCCCTACTAGGCCAAGCACGTCAAGCTGAGGTTCGAGGATCTTCGTCCTGAAGCCGCTGATCGAGTCAACCTGGACGTGCACGTCGGCAGGCAGCTGGACAGCCCTCAGGCTGACCTTCTGCTCAATGCCCTGGAGGACCTCGACCAGCCTCTTGATTGTTGATGCCCTGAGCCGGTTGCAGTACTCGGTGTATGAACGGGCCTTGCTCGCGACTCTCTGTCGTTTCTTGTCTAGGTCGGCGGCGGCCCGGTCGTGGCGTTCCTTCGCTGCATCAGCGAGCTGTTGGGCCCTCCGCGCGTCCGCCGCGCCCTTGACCCCCATTGCTACCCCGATACCACCGACGATGACCCCGATCGTTCCGAGAATCCAGGGTATGCCGCGTCCCACTATTGCCTCCTCTCACCTTCTAGGGTCCTTGAGGGAACGAGATCGTGACAGCTGAGTCAAGTTCAGCGGGAGAGCCGACACCTGGACGTGGACGTCGTCGTGGACGTGGACGTGGACGAGGTCCAGGTCCAGGCCCAGGTTGGGCCGCGAGGAACCGTGGCGATGCACGCCTCGACCGGCCGGGAGGATCCCGCTAGCTTCTTGCTGTTCAGTAAACCTGGCGACAACCGTGCTCGTCGAGAAGGTACTTCGGGTGAGTCGTCGAGGGGTCCCGCGGAGGCCAAGTTGCTGGCCCGCGGAGCGACGAGGGGTCGAGGCACTCACTGTCCCCCTCCGATGATCCACTCGTAGCGGGTGCCTCGCTTCTCGCCGGTGCGATCGATGCACGGATGGTCGCACATTGCTCGGGCGATTGCGGGCCAGGCGGAGTCGGGGAGGTTGGTGGCGGCGAGGATGTCGGACCTGGAGTGGGGGCCGGGGTGGGTGCGGAGGTAGTCGAGGACGAGGGCGAGGTGGGAGGCGAGCGGCGAGCGGTCAGCGGCGAGCGGCGGGGGAGAGGTGGCGGCGACGTCGGTGGGCGCCGGTGCAGGACGCCGAGGGGCGGTGGGGGTCGTGTCGAGGCGGCCCTGGGACGGGGCGGACGCGGCCTGGTCGGCACCGGGGAACAGGGCGCCCTGGGAGGGCTCGAAAGACGGTGGCGCGGCGGCCTGCAGGAGCTCGGGCTCGGCGCCCTCGTAGGCGTCGCGCCGGGACGGGGGGACGGCCCACGCCGGGCGGGTCGAGGCGGGGTGGGCGCA
>CAYTJW010000782.1:0-3178 GCA_964438135.1 uncultured Thermoanaerobaculia bacterium | reverse complement strand
GGTTTTTGGGGGGGGGGGGGGGGGGGCCGCGACGAATACACATACAAATCAAAACACAGACGCGCGCGCTGCGAATAATCATGGCGGCAGCAAAGCGGAATGGGTCGGGGCGGGTGGGGCGGGCCCGCGGGCGCGGCCCGGGGCGTCGCTGGCGGCGGCCCGGCTACCGGTCCGCCGCCTTCTTCTTCGCCTTCTCCAGCGCCTTGCGCAGGTCCTGCGCCTGCTCCCGCGCCCAGCGCTCGACGTCGGCCCAGACGGTGGCGGCGTTGGCCGGGGCCGCGCTGACCCCGCGCATCCTCGCCTCCGGCTGGATCAGGCGCCGCTCCCCGGCGCGGGCCTGGATCACCCCGGTCGAGGCGTCGACCAGCTCGAAGAAGATGGTCGCCTCGCCGACCGCTGCCAGGTGGACGTTGTCGTAGCGCTCCACGTTCGGCGGCACGAAGGAGGTGATGTCCACGAACCCGGCCCGCACGATCAGCGTGCCGGGGCCGACCTCGTCGACGACCTGGAACAGCTTGCTGCGCTCGAGCTCCGCGACGAAGGCCCGAGTGACCTGCTGCGCGAAGCGCTGCCGGTCCTCCTCGCGAACGGCGTAGGGGCCGGCCTCGCCGCTGAGCATCCTCGAGGTCGTGCCGGCGCTCGTCGCGCCGCCCTCGCGGAACTGGAACTCGGGCTGCCACAGGCAGAGCGCGCCGTACCGTGCCAGGTCCGCGTCCGGTCGCACCCAGACGCCGGCGAAGGGCCCGCCGGTCCGCTGCACCAGCTCCTCGGCGCCGGTGACCGGGGTGACGGGGGCTCCCTCCTGCGCCGCGCTCGGGCCCGCCGCCAGGACTGCCGCCAGGACCGCCGCAGCCGAGAAGAGCTTCGCCGTCATGGGTCCACCTCCGAGGTCGATTCTACCCCCATGGGGAACACGGTGAAGCCCGGGCGCAGTCCCGGCGGGAGGTGGCGCGGCGGGCCGGAGGGGGCGGCGCGCCCCGCGGCCCGACCGTCGCCGCCCCGGCCTGCCGCGGTGTAGAATGCGGCGCTCGTCCCGGGAGGTGGCTGTGCGAGCAGTGGCGCGTCTCACGCTGGTCCTGGTCGCCGTGCTGACGGCAGGTGTCGCGACGGCCGGGAAGATCGCGTTTCTCGACTCCGAGCGGGCGCTCCTGACGGTGCGGGAGCTCAACAGCCGGCTGCAGGCCCTCGAGCAGTGGACCAGGCAGGAGCAGGCCCGCCTCGGTCAGCTGCAGGACCGCGTCGACACCCTCACCCGGCAGCTGGTGGCGCAGCGTGCGGTCGCCACGCCCGAGGCCTTCGACCGGCTCGACCGCGAGCTGCTGCAGGCGCAGCGCGACCTCGAGGACGCGCAGCGGGACTTCAGGCGCGAGATGGAGACCAGACGGCAGAAGATCGTGAGCGAGGTCAGGGCGAAGATCTCCCAGGTGGCGGCCGACTACGGCGAGGCCACCGGCCTCGACGCGATCCTCCTGTCCGAGGTGCCGTCGACCGTCTACTCCGCCCCGGGCCTCGACATCACCGAGGAGGTGATCCGCCTCTACGACGAGCGGTTCCCGGCGAGCTGAGGCACCTCGCCGGGCTGCTGCCGCGGGCGCCGGCCGGCGCGTCGTGGCGGCGCCTCTCGGCCGGCGTCCGTGGAGGCTACGGGGCGTCGACGCGGGCGAGGAGGTCGCGGGCGGCCGCCGCCGAGGGGTCGGCCGGCGCCAGCTCGAGGAAGCGCTGCAGGTGCCGCCTCGCCTCGTCCGTCGCCCCCCCCTCGAGGGCGATGACGGCGAGGGCGTAGTGGGACTGGGGCTGGTCGGGGTCGACCTCGAGCACCTCCGCGAAGCGGGCCCTGGCGCGGGCGGTGTCGCGGGCGTCGTAGGCCTCGTAGGCCAGCTTCAGGAGGCCGTTGCGGGCGACCGCCGGCTCGACCGCGGCGAGCCCGACGAGCGCGGCGGCGATCCGGTCCCCGTCCCCGAGCTCGAGGGCCGCGTTGTAGCGGATCCGGAGCGCCTGCTCGTGGCGGGGGTACATGCCGAGGAGGGTCTCCGCGGCCCGCGCCGCCTCCGCCGGGTGGCCGCTGGCGAGGCCGGTGGTGGCGGCCCCGAGCAGCGCCGCCTCCGAGCTCGGGTCGACGGCGAGGGCCTGCTCGAACCTGGCGAAGGCCGCCGCGTGGTCGCCGGACTTGGCGAGGGCGACCGCCTCGTTGCAGGTCGTGGTGGCCTCGTCGAGGCGCCGCACGAGCTCCTGCATCTCGCTGAGGGCGGCCGCGGCCCTGTCCTGGTCGCCGAGGGCGGCGTAGGCCTCGTGCCGCGCCTGCCAGACCGCCGGGGCGGTGGAGCCGAGGGCGACCGCCTTCTCGGCCGCCTCGGCCGCCTCCGCGGCCATCCCCTGCTCGAGGCGGGCGCGGGCGAGGACGCCCCAGGCCTGGTGCAGCTCGGGGTCGTAGCCGACGGCCTGGAGGAGCTTCTTGGCCGCCTTGTCGTAGTCCCCGGCGTTGAACGCGATGGCGCCCACGTTGAAGGCGTCGACCGCCTCGCTCGAGCTCGAGACCCTCCGGGTGACGCCGAGCGCCGACGGGCCGGGTCGCATGGTGAACTGTAGGCGCTCGGTGCCCTCGCCGTGCCAGCGCTGCTCGCTCTCGAGGGCCTGGTAGCCTTCCTTCTCGAGGCGCAGCTGGTAGGAGATCGCGAGGTTGGTGAAGTCGAGGGAGAAGACGCCCGCGACGTCGGTCTCCCCGACCTGGCGGAAGCCCAGGACCTGGCGCGAGGTCGCGACCACCGTCACACCGGGGATGACCCTCCCGTCGGGGTCGAAGACCATGCCGACCAGGTGCACCCCCCCCGCCGCGGCTGCGACCGGGCCCGACAGAGCGGCCACCAGGGCCATGAGGCAGGCGATGGAACGAGGCATCGGTTGCATGGCGCTCACCCTCCCCCGTGGCCGGGCGCCCGGTTGCGGCGTCGAGTGGGGCTCGACCCGCGGCCGGGTCGCCGGCTGACCTCGCAGCGGCCCGACCCCCCCGTCCGGCCCATGCCGTGGCGGCGGGGGTGGGGGCGTAGCCGGGGGCCATGGCCGTCGCTCCCCGGGCTCGCCCGCCGGGGGAGTATACCGCACCACCGGGCGGCGAGGCATGCCCGGGCCGGGTCGGCCTCGGGGGCGGCGGCCCGGTCGGGGCTCCAGGCTCCGGCGAGCC
>CAYTJW010000781.1:0-3180 GCA_964438135.1 uncultured Thermoanaerobaculia bacterium | reverse complement strand
GCAGCTCGCGACCATGCCGACGGTGCTGGCGAGGCTCGAGTAGCGGACCTCGACGGAGCTCGACCCGGCCGGGACCGGCAGGGCGTTGGCGGCGCCGTTGGCCGCCACCACCGGCACCGGTCGGCCGTCGACCCACGCCCGCCACCGCCCGCTCCACGGGTAGTTGAGGCCGAGGTGGCCGGGGGCGCTCGAGGACACCGCCAGCACCAGCCGGTTGAAGGAGCTGTAGACCAGCTCGACCCGGTCCTCGGTCGGCGCCGGCGCCCGCGCCGCGGGCGGGGGCTCCGGCGCCGGCGCGACCAGCACCACCTCGTCCGGCCGGCGGTCGGCGGCCATGACGCGGTAGGCATGGTCCAGGTCGGGCACCACTCGCGCGCGGTGGTAGAGGCGGGCCAGGTCGGGCTCCAGGAACGACTCCCGGGCCTGGCGCAGGACCTCAGCCGACGCCAGCCCGAAGCCCGGCATCTGGTCCTGGGCGTCGACCCGCGTCCGCTTCGCCGCCAGCATGTCGGCCAGGGTGGCGGTGGCGCGGCGGGGCTCGACCCAGGTTCCCCAGCGCAGCACCAGGGCCGCTGCGGCCAGGGTCGACAGGAGCAACAGGAGACCGGCTGCCCGGCGCGGTCGGCCGCCCGAGCGCGACAGGGCGAGGGCGGCGAGGGCGACCAGGCCGCCGGCCAGGGCGGCGCTCTCCAGCCACGGCGGCAGAGGGTGGATGGCCGGGGGGGTGAAGCGCGGGCCGGCGGAGGTGGCCCGAGGCACCACCAGGCCCACCCAGGCCGCCGAGGCCAGCGCGGCCAGGCCGGCCAGGAGCGCCCGCGGCTCGACCGTCACCGACCCCCACCGGCGGTTGTGCAGCGCGAGCGGCGGCGCCCGCAGCACCCACACCAGCAGCAGCGCCAGCAGGGGCAGCAGCAGCTGGGAGAACCGGCCCGGGCAGCGCAGCGCGGCCGGGAACGGGGCGACGGCGAACAGCAGGCGGTGGACCGGGCTGGCCGAGCCGAGCATCAGCAGCAGGAGGAGGACGGCCAGGCCGGCCGTCGCCCACAGTGCCCGCGGCAGACGGCCGGCGACCGCGAGCAGGGGCGCGAGCAGGGCGACCAGGAAGAGGGGCGAGCCGCCGAAGGCGCCGTGGACCTCGGAGCGGAGGGGCAGGACCAGGTTGTTGACGGTGCCGACGAGGGTGTCCTGGTGCTCGGTCACCCAGGCGTAGTCGGCGCCGACCCGCTCCACGTTGGAGGGCAGGAAGTCGAAGGCGAAGGGGAGAATGAAGGCTGAGGACAGGAGCAGGCCAACGGCCACGCCGCCGCTCGTCTCGAGCAGGAGGCGGGCCGCCCGCCGCAGCCCCCCGGCCGACTGGGGGCGGAGGGAGTCGAGGGCGAAGGGCAGCACGAGGGCGAAGAGGCCGGCGGCGAGGAAGGCGTAGAGGACGATCTGGGTCTTGCCGCCGCAGCCCAGCCAGTAGGTCGCGCCGACCACCCCCAGCCAGGGCAGGCGGCGGCCCGGGCGGAGGGCGAGCCAGCCGATGGCGACGACCAGGAACAGCTGGCCGGTCCAGGCCTCGAGGGCGGCCGAGAACCGGAACAGGTCGAGCATGCGCAGGTTGAAGACCGTCACCGCCGCCACCACCAGCGCCTCCAGCGGCTCCAGCTCGAGCTCGAGCAGGAGGCCGACCAGGAGCAGGCTGGCGACGCCCAGCTCGAGCAGGCGCAGGAGGGTGTTCCAGTCGAGGGCGCGGCCCTGCCAGTAGCCCGGCAGGAGGCGGGCGAGGTGGGCGTGGGGGTGGAGGACCTCGGCCTGCGGCATGGCCGCGGCCGACTGGCCGCCGGCGAAGCCGGGGACGAACAGGGGGTAGGTGCCGAGCTCGATGCCGAGCATCAGCTCCAGCTGGTTGTCGATGGCGAACGCCTGGTAGTCGTTGCCGAGGGTCAGGTCGGAGGCGAACGGCACCAGCCAGGGGAGCAGCGCGAACGGCAGCAGCAGGGCCGCGACCTTGACCGCGGCGGTGGCGCGGGGCGAGGCGGGGCCGGGGCCCTCGAGGCTCACGCCCCGCACCATAGCCCCGGCGCGAGCGGCTGCAAAGGGGGTGCGCCGGTTCCGCGGTCGGGCTCGAGCCGTCCTGGACGTGGACGTGGACGTGGACGTGGACGTGGACGTGGACAGCGGTCAGCTTTCAGCGATCAGCGATCAGCTCCCCCGCCCGCCCGGCGTGACCCGCGGCCGTGCCGGCCGTCCTGGACCTGGACCTGGACCTGGACCTGGACCTGGACCTGGACCTGGACCTGGACGCGGACGTGGACCTGGACGTGGACGTGGACGTGGACAGCGGTCAGCTCCCCCGCCCGGGCGGGGCGCCGCTACCCCTCGCGTCGGGGCGCGCGCCGGATGAAGGCCGAGACCAGGGCGAAGGCGGCGTTGTCGAGCAGGAAGACGAGGAAGGCGCCGCCGCTGGCGGCGGCGGCCGGCACGCCGAGGGGTGCCAGCAGCAGCGCGGCCAGGCCCTCGCGCACGCCGAGGCCGGCGACCGCCAGCGGCAGCACGTTGGCCAGGGTGACGAGAGACATCACCCCGACCACGGGCAGGAACGACATGGGGGCGTCGGTCAGGACGCCGATCAGGAGCGCGAACTGGAGGCCCACCCCGAGGTGGGCGAGCACGCCCAGGCCGATCAGGGCCAGCGACCTGGCCGGGGTGAACCCCCCGGAGGGCAGGGCCAGGGCACCCAGGCGGAGGCGGGCGGGGAGGTGGCCGACCAGGGCCGACCACAGCCGCAGCCAGGCGCCGACCGGCAGCCCGGCGACGGCGGCGACGAGGGCGGCCGCGCCGGCGACCGGTCCGGCGACGACCCACAGCCCCCAGGCCGCCGGCCACAGCAGGGCGCTGAGGTCGAGCAGGCGGTCGAGCAGGACCAGGCCCGCGCCGCGGAGCGGCCCGCCCGGCAGCGGCGGAAGGTACGCGAGGCGCATCACCTCGCCCAAGCGGCCGGGGGTGACGACGCCGTACGGCACGGCCGCCGCGTAGCTCCGCGCGCACTCGGCCACGGTCACGTCCGGGCGCTCGCTCGCCACCACCGCCCGCCACTTGACCGCCCGCAGCAGGGTGATGGGCGCGAGCAGCAGGATCACGGCCAGCGCCGCCCACCAGGGGGCCGCCCCGGTCGGCAGGAGCGGCAGGGGCTGGCGG
>CAYTJW010000780.1:0-3180 GCA_964438135.1 uncultured Thermoanaerobaculia bacterium | reverse complement strand
CGGCGGGCGAGGCGCCGCGCGAGCGACCCTTCCGGGCCGCCCTCGGCGAGGCGGGCTGGAGCGAGCCGCAGCCGGTCGAGCTGCCGGGCACCGAGAGCGCCGAGTCGGTGCGCGTGTCGTGGGTCAGCGAGGACGAGACGACCTGCCTGGTGACGGTGCGCGAGGCGGCCCGGGCGCCCTGGGTCGGCCGCTCGGCGCGGCCGGCGGCCACTGCCCCGTGGGGTGCGGTCGAGCGGGTCGAGCTGGCGGGTGACGCCAACGCCGAGGACGCCGTCTACCTGGCCGGCTCGACCACCAAGCTGTGTCTGGTCGGCCGCCCGGCCGGGGTCCTGCACAGCGAGCTGTTCCTGCTCGACCCGAAGTCCGAGGCCGGTCTTCAGCCGCAGCCGCTGCAGCCCTCCGTCAACACCGCCGGCGACGAGTGGAGCCCGCGGGTGGGGCCCGCCAACGAGCTCCTTTTCTGCCGTGGCGACCGCCAGCTGATCCTCTCAGGCGGGTCGGTCCGGCCGCTCCGCCTGCCGGGCGCCAACCGCCGGGTCATCACCCAGGCGAACCCGACCCGCGACCGCAATTGGGTGTTCTTCTGCGCCCCCAAGCTGACCCCGGTCGAGCTGGACGAGGACATCTGGGTGGCGCCGTGGGGCGAGGGTTTGAGCCTGGGCGAGCCGGTGCCGGTCGACGACTGGCGCCCCTGATCCCGGAGCGCCTCGCGGCCAGCACGCGGTAGACCACCGGGCCGAGCCGGGCGAGCGGCGGCAGGCTGGCCAGCCGGGCCAGCCAGCGCCAGCGCGGCAGCTCCTCGACGACGGCCAGCCAGGCCGCGAAGCCGCCGCGCAGGTGGCCGGAGCGGTCGCGGACCCACAGCTGGTCGGTGGTCGGGGGGGCTGCCGCCGGGTCGGCGAGGTCGCGGAAGGCGACCGCCCGGGGCCGGGCGTGCCGCTCGACGAAGCGGCGCGAGGCGCGGCACAGCTCGCACGAGCCGTCGTACCAGACGACCGTGACCGGCTCGGGGCCTGCGTCGGGGCGAGAGCGGACACCCATCACGGATTCGAACCGGCTGCCAGGGCGAGACCTTCCAGGCTGGCTATACTGGCGTCGTGCCGAGCTCGTGGCTCGCCGACCGCGCCGCCGTGCGCGCCTACCTGCTGACCAAGCTGGCCGTGCTGCTGGCCGTCGCCCTCGCCACCTGGCCGCTGTCGCGCTGGCTCGGTCCGCTGGCCTGGCTCGGCCTGGCCGTGTTCGCCGTCGCGCTCGGCCTGACCAGCGCTGCGGCGCTGGCGGTGGCGCACCGGGTCGGGCAACCGGCCGGGGGCCCGGCGGCGCCGCCGCCGGCGGACGACCCGGCCGACGACCTCGAGCCGGTGGTGCTGCCGGTCGAGGACTGGATCGACCTCCACTCCTTCCCGCCCGCGGAGGTGCCGGACGTGGTGGCGAGCTACCTCGAGGCAGCCCACGCCCGTGGCCTGCGCCGGGTGTGCCTGGTCCACGGCCGCGGCATCGGCGTGCAGCGCGAGCGGGTGCGCAGCCTGCTCGCCCGCCACCCGCTGGTGGTCGCCTTCGCCGACGCCCCGGCCGACGGCGGCGGCCGGGGGGCGACAGCTGTGGAGCTGTCAGCTGAAAGCTGAGAGCTGCTACGGGTAGATCCGGTTCAGCGTTCTGGGGTACGGGATCGCCTCGCGCAGGTGGTGGACGCCCGTCAGCCAGGCGACGCAGCGCTCGATCCCCATGCCGAAGCCGGAGTGGGGGAAGCTGCCGTAGCGGCGGACGTCGAGGTACCACTCGAAGGCCTCGCGCGGCAGGCCGTGCTCCGAGATGCGGCGCTCGAGCAGCTCGAGGGAGTCGGCCCGCTCCGAGCCGCCGATGATCTCGCCGTAGCCCTCGGGGGCGATGGTGTCGACCGCCAGGGCGCGGCTCGGGTCGGAGGGGTCGGGCTGCATGTAGAAGGCCTTGATCGCCGCCGGGTAGCGGGTGATGAGGAGGGGGCGGTCGGAGAGGCTGGCGAGGGCGGTCTCCTCGTCGCCGCCGAAGTCGTCGCCGTGCTGGATCGGCACCCCGGCGCCCTTGAGCCGTTCCACCGCCTCGCCGTAGTCGAGCCGCGGGTAGGGCCTCGACGTGGCCGGCTCGAGCTTCGACGTGTCGCGCTCGAGCCGGGCCAGGTCCTCGCGGCAGCGGTCGAGGATGCGGCCGACGAGCTCGGAGACGAACTCCTCGATCAGGTCGAGGAGGCTGTCGAAGCGCATCCAGGCGACCTCCGGCTCGACCATCCAGAACTCGGTCAGGTGGCGGCGGGTGCGGGACTTCTCGGCCCGGAAGGTGGGCCCGAAGCAGTACACCTTGCCGAGCGCCGCCGCAGCCGGCTCGAGGTACAGCTGGCCGCTCTGGGAGAGGAAGGCGCGGTCGCCGAAGTAGTCGGTCTCGAACAGGGTCGAGGTGCCCTCGCAGGCGGCCGGGGTGAGGATCGGCGAGTCGACCAGGGTGTAGCCGCGGGCGTGGAAGAAGTCGCGGATGGCGAAGGACAGCTCGGAGCGGACCCGCATCATGGCGTGCTGGCGCTTGGAGCGCAGCCAGAGGTGGCGGTGGCCGAGCAGGAAGTCGGGCCCGTGCTCCTTCTTGCCGAGCGGGTACTCGGGGCAGACCTGCACCGGCCGGATGTCGCCCACCGCGAGCTCGAAGCCGCCCGGGGCCCTCTCCTCGGCGCGGACGCGGCCCGAGATCTCGAGCGACGACTCCTGGGTCAGGTCGACCGCCGCCTGCCAGACCCGCTCCTCGACCTCGGGCTCGAACACCACGCACTGCAGGTAGCCGAAGCCGTCCCTCAGGATGATGAAGCGGATCTTGCCCTTCTTGCGCCAGTTGTAGACCCAGCCGCGCAGCGTGACCTCTTCCCCGACGTGCCGTGCGAGCTCATCTGTTGTTACGACCGGCCGTGTCATGGCAGCCTCCTCGAGCGGGGCATTCTAGCAGCCGCGGCCCATCCCGGTCCCGGTCCGACGGCCGTCGCACCCGGCGCCTCTGCGCGCCGTGCTACGATGTGACGACTGGACTCGGCCGAGGAGCACGGAGCATCCCCAGCCAGCTCGCGACCGCGCGGGTCCCATCCGGCGTTGGCGAAAGGAGAGCGTCATGAGACCAGAAGAGACCAGAAGAGACCAGAAGAGACGTGAGCTGACGCGCAGGGCA
>CAYTJW010000779.1:0-3194 GCA_964438135.1 uncultured Thermoanaerobaculia bacterium | reverse complement strand
CCCGCCGACGCCGGCGGCGGACCGCGAGGCGGCGGCGGAGGTCACGGCCAGCGAGGCGCCGCCGGCGGGTGGCGGCGGCGCCGAGCCCGAGGCCCCGGTGCCGGTGGAGGCGGTGGCGGGAGCGGCCGAGGAGCGGGTCCGGCTGGCCAACGACGACCTCGCCCTGGAGGTCTCCAACCGGGGTGCGGCCCTGACCTCGCTGCGCCTGGTGCGGTACTCGGGCGACGAGGGCGAGCCGCTGGAGCTGGTGCAGCAGCTCGACAGCCCGTCCCGGGCGTTACCACTGCAGCTGGTGTGCGACGGCGAGGTGGACGCGAGGCTGTACCGCGTCGAGGCGGTCGATGGCGGCGTGGTCCTGCGCTGGAGCGACGGCCAGGGGAGGGCGGCGGAGAAGCGGCTGGTCCTGCCCCCGGCCGGGTACGCGGTCGGCGTCGAGGTGGTCACGACCGGCCTCGGCCGGGAGTGCGCGCTGGCGGTCGGCACGGGCATGCGCAACACCACGCCGCGGGAGCAGGAGAACCGGTTCTCCGCCTGGGGCGACGCCTGCCTCGGCCTGAGCGGCGACGTGGAGACCCTGCGCCGGGACAAGGTGAAGGAGACGAAGACCTTCCCGGGCGAGGGGTTGCGGTTCGCGGGCTTCGGCGACACCTACTTCCTGAGCCTGCTGCGGCCGCGGCTCGAGGTGGCGGGCGTGACCGTGGCGACGGTCGAGCACACGCCGGCCGGCGCGGCTGGCGAGGACGGCGAGCAGAAGGTGCTGCGGGTCTCGCTCGACCTGCGCGACGGGCGCTTCGCCGGCGATCTGCTGGCGGCCCCCAAGGAGTACGACCTGCTGCAGGCGATCGGCGGCGGGGTCGAGAAGACCCTCGACTTCGGCATCTTCCACCTGATCACGGTGGTGTGCCTCAAGGCGCTGCGCTGGATCCACGGCTTCTGCGGCAACTGGGGGGTGGCGATCGTCCTCCTCACCCTCGGCATCCGCCTGCTGCTGTTCCCCCTCATGCACTCCTCGACCGTGTCGATGCGCAAGATGCAGCGGCTGCAGCCGAAGCTCAAGGCCATCCAGGAGAAGTACAAGAAGCACAAGACCGACGCCAACGCCCGGGCGAAGATGAACCAGGAGCTGATGGAGCTGTACCGGGTGGAGGGCGTCAACCCCATGGGCGGGTGCCTGCCGATCCTGGTCCAGCTGCCGATCCTGTGGGCCCTGTACACCCTCTTCGGCTACGCCATCGAGCTCCGGCACGCGCCGTTCCTGCTCTGGATCCACGACCTCTCGGCCCGCGACCCCTACTACGTGACCCCGGTCCTGATGACCGCCAGCATGTGGTTGCAGCAGCGCCTGGCGCCCCAGGTCGGGGACCCCCAGCAGCAGAAGATCTTCCGCCTCATGCCCCTCATCTTCGGGGTCATGTTCATGGGCTTCCCGTCGGGCCTGGTGCTGTACTGGCTGACCAACAACCTGATCACGATCGCGCAGCAGGAGATCACCCTGCGGATGATCGGCGAGCGGCAGCGCGGCGGCAGCGCCCCGCGCACCAGAAAGGGCCAGGCGTGATGGGCGGGGCGACGTTCAGGGGTGGCTCGCTCGACGAGGCGTTGAGCCAGGCCTGCTCGACCCTGCGGTCGAGAGTGGGTGAGCTGCGCTACGAGCTGGTCGAGGGGGACGACGCGGGCGGGGTCCAGATCCAGGCCGAGGTCGACCCGGTGGCGGTGATCGGGCTGTTCCTGGCGGAGACCTTCGCCGCCGGCGAGCTGGCGGTCAAGGTCAGCCTGCGCGAGGGGGCCGACGGCCTGTCCGGCGAGCTGGCCGGCGACGACCTGCGCCTGCTCACCGGCGGCGGCGGCAAGGGCCTCGACGCCCTGCAGTACCTGAGCAACCGGGTGCTGGCGCGGCGACTGCCCGACCACCCGCCGATCCACCTCGACGGCGACGGCTTCAAGGCCCGCCGGGCCCGGCAGCTGCAGGAGAAGGCCCTGGCGGCGGCCGAGGAGGTGAGCGAGCGGGGCGTGCCGGTCGCCATCGGCCCGTTGACGCCGGCGGCGCGGCGGGAGGTCCACCTGGCGCTGGCAGATCACCCGGCGGTCGAGACCGAGTCCGATGGAGAGGGCTTCCTCAAGCGGGTTGTCGTCCGTCCTCGCCGACGGCGGTGACACGATCGTCGCCCGGGCGACCCCGCCGGGACGGGGCGCCCTGGCCGTGGTGCGGCTGTCGGGGGGCGACCTGGGCGAGGTGACGGCGCGGCTGTGCCCGGGCCTCGACCTGGACCGGCCGTGGCGGGCGCAGGTGGTCGACCTGCTGGCGGTGGCGGGCGGAACCCTCGAGCGGGCGGTGGCGATCCCCTACCGGCGACCGCGCAGCTTCACCGGCGAGGACATGCTCGAGCTGATCCTGCACGGCTCGCCCTACCTGGTCGAGTCGGTGGTCGGGGCCTGTTGCGCCGCCGGGGCGCGGCCGGCGCGGCCCGGCGAGTTCACCCGCCGGGCGGTGGCCAACGGCAAGATGGACCTGATGCAGGCCGAGGCGGTCGCCGACCTGGTCGCCGCCGAGACCTCGTGGCAGCTGGCGTGCGCCCGGCGGCAGCTGGAGGGCGCCCTGTCGGCGCGGGTCCGGGAGGTGCGGTCGGTCCTGCTCGAGCTCGCGGCCGACCTGGAGGCGCGCCTCGAGTTCCCCGACCTGGTCGGCGCCGGCGACGAGGCGCGTCCCGAGCGACTGCGACGCCGGGCGCTGGCGGCGATGGACGACCTGCTGCGCTCGGGGGCGGTCGGTGGGCGGATCCGCTCCGGGGCGCGGGTGGTCATCACCGGCGAGGCAAACGCCGGCAAGTCGTCGCTCTTCAACTGGCTGAGCGGCCGGGACCGGGCGATCGTCTCGCCCCACCCGGGGACGACCCGCGACCTGCTCGAGGCGGAGGTCGACCTCGACGGAGTGCCGGTGGTGCTGGTCGACTGCGCCGGCATCCGGCCGGCGGGCGACGCGGTCGAGGAGGAGGGGGTGCGGCGGGCGCGCGCCGCCCTGGCCGACGCCGACCTGGTGCTGGCCCTGTGGCCGGTCGGTGGCGGCGGACCGCCGGGGATCCCCGACGGCCTGCCGGTGCTGCGCGTCCGCAGCAAGGCGGACCTGGCGCCTTGCGGCGCCGACGACGGCTGGCTGCCGGTGTCGGTCGTGACCGGTGACGGGCTCGAGCGGCTGG
>CAYTJW010000778.1:0-3195 GCA_964438135.1 uncultured Thermoanaerobaculia bacterium | reverse complement strand
GAGTGGTGGGAGTTCCTGAGCCTGGTCAAGGACGCCGACGGCCGCTGCCGCGGCTCCAGCGACTCGAGGGACCGGACCAGGTCGGCGAGCTGCGGGTCGACCCCCTCGACCGGCTCCGTGTCGCCCCACGCCGCCCGCATCGCCCTCTCATGGCGGGTCAGACCGGGGGGGAACGCCGGCCGGCCGGTGAAGAGCTCCTGCAGCACGAGGCCGAAGGAGAACATGTCGCTGGCCGCCGTCACCTGCTCGCCGCGGGCCTGCTCCGGGCTCATGTAGCGCAGGGTCCCGACCAGGTCGCCGAGCTGGGTCAGCTCATCGGTGCGCGCCCCGCTGCCGGGGGTGGTGGCGCCCTCCGGTCGCGCCGTGACGACCGTCCGCGCCGGGCCCTCGGCTGCCGGCGGCCGGGAGGGCAGCGGCGCCGCAGCCTCCTCCTCGCTCACGCTCGTGCTCAGGCTGCGGGCGAGGCCGAAGTCGAGGACCTTCACCACGCCGCCCGGGCCGACCATGACGTTCTCGGGCTTGAGGTCGCGGTGGACCACGCTCATGGCGTGGGCCGCCACCAGGACGCTGGCGACCTGCTCGGCGACCCGCAGCCGGTCGGTCGCCGACATCGTCCCGGCGCGGATCGCCGCCGCCAGGGTCTGCCCCTGCACCAGCTCGAGCACGATCAGGTCGTGGTCGGCGCCCTCGATCAGCTCGTGGACGCGGCAGATCCCCGGGTGGTCGAGCTGGGACAGGATCCGCGCCTCGCGCAGGAAGCGCAACCGGGCGCGGGCGTCGAGACGGTGGGCGGAGCGGATCACCTTGACCGCGACCCGCCGCTCGAGCCGCTCGTCGAAGCCGAGGAAGACCTGGCCCATGCCGCCCCGGCCCAGCTCCTCGAGGATCCGGATCGAGCCGACCGTCGTCCCGAGGAGGTTCGAGGAGGCGTCGTCCACGGCGAGAGGATAGCTCATCGCCCGCCGGTCGACGACGGGACGGGCGGGTGGCCTTGGCAGGAGGCGAAATCGGGCGCACACTCGAGGCGAGAACGTCGTTCCCCCGGAGGTGGTCATGCGTCGAGTCGCTCTCGTGGTGCCGATCGCCGCCCTGGTCTCGTTCCTCGCCCTGCCCGCCGTCGCCCAGACCCTGGTCGTCCCGGCCGCGGCCCACGTCACCGGCGTGGGCGGGGCCCGCTGGCGGACCGACCTCGAGCTCAAGGCCGGCGCCGGCGGCAACGCCACGGTCCGCGTCGAGCTCCTGGTGACGGGCGAGGACAACAGCAACCCGGAAGCCCGGGACGTGACCATCCCGGCCGGCACCGCCCGCCGCTTCGCGGACGTCCTCGCCAGCGCCTTCGGCGCCTCCGGCTCGGGCGCCCTGCGTCTGACCGTGCTGACCGGGCAGGTGATCGTCACCTCTCGGACCTACAACGACGACCCCGCCGGCACCTACGGCCAGCTCATCCCGGCCTTCCCGGTCGGCGAGGCGTTCGGCGAGGGCGAGACGGCGGCCCTGATCCAGCTCACCGCCAACGCCAGCTACCGGACCAACCTCGGCCTCGTCAACCTCTCGGCCGCGCCGATCACCGCCACGGTCGACCTGTACCTGGCCAACGGCACCCCGCTCGGCAGCGTCAACGAGGACCTGGCGCCGTTCGAGCACCAGCAGCTCAACGGCGTGTTCGGCTCGGCGACGTCCGACGCCGTCGACGACGGCTTCGCCCTGGTCCGGGCGGCGGGCAGCGGCGCGGCGCTGCTGAGCTATGCCTCGGTGGTGGACCGGCGCACCGCCGACGCGGTCTTCATCCCGCCGCAGCCGGACCCCGGCCAGGCGCCACCGCCCGACGGCCTCATCGCCGACCACGAGGCGGCGCAGGCGTTCGAGGGCATCCCTGCGGCCGCAATCTACGACGCGGTGGCGGCGTACCCGCACCTCTACTACGGCCACACCTCGCACGGCAGCCAGATCGTGACCGGCATGGAGATGCTGCGGGACTACGACCCCACCTACGCCATGCCCGACCTCACCGAGGAGTCCGGCGACCTCGGCACGCAGGGCTACCTCGGCTGGGTCGACCAGACGCGGGCCGCGCTCGACGCCAACCCGGGTGCGTACGACCTGGTCATGTGGTCGTGGTGCGGCGGCGTGTCGGACAACACCGCCGAGGGCATCGACGCCTACCTGGCGGCGATGGACCAGCTCGAGCAGGACTACCCCGGGGTCGTCTTCGTCTACATGACCGGTCACCTCGACGGCAGCGGGCCGAGCGGCAACCTCTACCAGCGCAACCAGCAGATCCGCGACTACTGCGCGACCCACGGCAAGATGCTGCTCGACTTCGCCGACATCGAGAGCTACGACCCGGACGGCAACTACTACCCGTGGGGGTCGGACTGGTGCGAGTGGTGCACCGACTGGTGCGCCGAGCACGAGTGCCCGACCTGCGGCGACTGCGCCCACTCGCAGTGCGTCAACTGCTGGCAGAAGGGCCGCGCCTTCTGGTGGCTGCTGGCCCGGTTGGCCGGCTGGCAGGGGTGAGGCCAGGGCCGTCCCGGCAGGCTCGAGGCGCGCGGGGTGGCGCTCGCTCCTCGCGGGGCCGAGGCGTCAGCCGTTCAGCCGCCACAGCTCGAGGTTGAGGTAGGCGGCGAAGCCGACCCACGCCAGGTAGGGGAGGAGCAACGCCCCGGCGAGCGGCCGCAGGCGCCAGAAGGCGACCGCGCAGGCGAGGATCGCGAGCCAGAGGGCGGCGATGTCGAGCAGGGCCAGGTCGGGCCGGTGGAGGCCGAAGAACAGCCAGGACCAGAGCGCGTTGAGCAGCAGCTGCAGCCCGAACAGGGCCAGGGCGGGCCAGGCCCGGGCCGCTCGCGCCGGTGCCGGCGCCAGGGACAGCGCCAGCCCCATCGAGGCGTAGAGGGCAGTCCAGACCGGGCCGAAGACCCAGGCGGGCGGGTTGAGCGCCGGCTTGGCGAGGCCGGCGTACCACTCGCCCGGGGCGAAGAAGACGCCGCCCAGGGCGGGAAGGAAGCACAGCAGCACGCACAGCGCCAGCCGGGCGACGGCCGCGCCGCGGGTCGCGGCGCGAGGCGGGGAAAGGGGAGAGCTCACGGCAGCACCTCGGGGCGGCGCGTCGGGCGCCGACCGCGTAACAGGGCAGCGGGCGGTGCTGTTCCCCGCCGGTGGGCCCCGGTCGCCCCGCGCCGGGCGGCGCTCACC
>CAYTJW010000777.1:0-3203 GCA_964438135.1 uncultured Thermoanaerobaculia bacterium | reverse complement strand
CCGCCAGCTCGTCGACCCGCGTCCTGAGCTCGCCGCGGCGGGCGCGGGCGCCGAGCAGGCCGCCGCCCGCCGAGGCGCCGCCCAGGCGCTCGACCACGAAGTAGGCGATCGGCCCCGCGACCGGGAACAGGAGCACGACCGGGATCCAGAGCCGGCTGGCGCCGCTGCGGAGCAGGTCGACCAGCGCGGCGACGACCAGCACGGTCGGCAGCATAGTGGCGAGCAGCAGCATCAGCAGGGACAGCGGCACGGCGCCCCCAGGTGTCGGCCCCCCAATGGTACGGGATGGCACGGCCGCGCGCCAACCGGTGCGTCGGTGACCGGCGGGGCGGCGACGCCGCCTCGCTCGCCCACGGGCACCGCCATGACGTATGCTGCGACCCCCGGCGCCGGCCGGCGCGCGGCCCCCGGGGGGAGGGAGAGCCGTGGCGACGCCGAACCGGGCCCGGGCAGCGCTCAAGCTCGCGGGCTGGACCGCGGTCGCGACCACCTTGGTCGCGCTCGTGGTCCGCTCGCACGCGAGCGGGCAGATGGCGGCCTGGTACTACCACCGCGCCGCGGCCGACGGCTACGCGGTCCGCACCGCGGCCTTCGCGGACGCCAGCCCCGACCTCCCGGCCAGGCTCGAGGTCGGCGACCTCGCGCGGGTGGACGGCCTGCAGGCGGTGCGGGTGCGCCGGGGCGACCGCCTGCCGGTCAACGCCGACGGCGTCATCCTCGACCAGGTCCTGGCCGACGGGCGGCGCGCCCGGCTCGAGGGCCGGGCCCTGGTCGTCGCCGAGCCGTCGCGGCTCGAGCGGGCCTGGGGGGTCGCGTACCACCACACGTTCCGGCACGAGGGGGTCGAGACGTGGCCCTGGGCCGCGGCGTGGAACGTCGCCGTGACCCTCGGCCTCGGTCTCTCCCTGGGCTTCATGGCCGAGGGCCTCACCGACCTGATCGGCCTCGACCTGGAGAAGATCCGCCACCACGGCGGGCCGTGACGGGGGCCAGGTGTTCGACTTCGCCCTCGCCGGCACCTCCGCGCCCGTCCTGCTCCTCGTCTTCGTCGGCTTCACGGTCGGCACGGTGGGCGGCTTCATCGGCGTCGGCGGCGGCTACATGGTCACGCCGGCGCTGATCGTGCTCGGGTTCCCGGGCTACATGGCCTCCGGCATCGACATGACCCACATCGCCGGCAAGGGGCTGGTGTCCACCATCCGCCACCGCCAGCTCGGCAACGTCGACTGGACCCTGGCGCTGTCGATGGTGGCCGGGACCATGCTGGGGGTGGAGCTGGGCGTCCGGGTGCTGGTCCACTGCAAGCGGCTGGGCATCTCGTCGGTCGTGCTGCTGGCCACGTCGGTGGTGGTGATGCTCGCCCTCTTCGTCGGCACGCTGCTCGAGACGCGCCGCGCCCACCGCCTCGCCGGGGCGCTCGCCCGCGACGGCCGGGCGGTCGGCCGCGAGGTCCAGACCAGCCGGCTGCCGCGGCTGCTGCAGCGCGTCCCGCTGTTCCCGATCGTGCGCTGCGCCACCGCCCGGGTGGTGGTGTCGATGTGGGTGATCGTGGCGGTCGGCGTCGTCACCGGCTTCCTGGCCGGCTTCCTCGGCGTCGGCGGCGGCTTCATCCGCGTCCCGGCCCTGGTCTACCTGGTCGGCGCCCCGACCCACGTCGCGGTCGGCACCGACCTGGTCGAGATCGTGTTCTCGGGCGCCTACGGCGCGCTGCGCCACTCGGTCGAGGGCCACGTCGACATGATGGCGGTCCTCTTCATGCTCGCCGGCGCCGCCTTCGGCGCCCAGCTCGGCAGCATCGCCACCGCCTACGTCCGCGGGCCGGCGATCCGCTACGTCCTGTCCTACTCGCTGCTCCTGGCGACCCTGGGCGCGGTCCTCCGTCTCGTCTACCTGCTCACCGGCCAGAGGGTCGAGGCGCTGGCGCTGCTGGCGGTGACGCTGACCCTGGGCGAGATGATCTTCCTGTGCCTGTTCATCCTCTCGCTGGTCGTCTTCGCCCTGCGGCACCGGCACGGCAAGCCGGTGCCGGCGTGGGTGCCGCCGCTGGTGATGACCGTCCCCGACCCGGAGCGGGGGTGATGCCGCTGCCCAGGCCGCTCCGCTGGTTCTACGACTCCATGCTCGGCTACGGGGCCCTGCTGCTGGCGGTGTCGCTGGCTGCCGCCGCCCTGATCTACGAGCTGTGGCTCAAGGACCGCATGTGAGGGGCGCGAGACCCGTGGTCCGGCGCTGGTCGACGCTGCTCAACCTGGTCCTCTACGCCTTCCTGCTGTGGCTGCTGTACCACTTCGCCGTCACCGACCGGGACCCGTGGCTGGCGTCCGTGGTCGCCTTCGTCCTGGTCCTGGCCGCCGTCGTCAGCCTGGTCCCGGGGCTGCACGCGCCGGGGGTCTCGCCGGGCGAGTACCCGCACGACGACTGACGGGCTGCGGGCCGGGGTCGCCGAGTCGGCCGCTCGCCTCGGCCGCGGCGACCTCGAGCGCCGGGCCCTGGGCGGCGGGCGGCCACGGACGCCGGCGGCGCTGCTATCCTGGGCCGAGCGAGACCGCGGAGGTCACCAAGCATGCGGACGACCCTCCTCGCCCTGTTGCTCCTCCTCCCCGCCGCCGGCGTGGTCAACGCCGCCTGGTGCGGCAAGGCCCTGTCGGACCTGCTGCGGGACGTCCCCCAGCTCGCCACCCGGGCCGACCTGGGGCGCTTCAAGCGGGCGGTGGCGCAGCAGATGTACGCGGCGCTGGCGCAGATCGGCCTGCTCGGCCTGCCGACCGTGCTGTTCTTCGTCGGCCTCTTCAGCGGCGCGCTCGCCGTCGGCGACCTGCTCTACCTGCTGCTGCCGTCGGGCGTGAACCTGGTCATCGGCCTCGCCTTCAGGAAGCTGGAGGCCAGGGTCAAGGCCATCCCGACCGCCACCGACGAGCTCCGCCGCCAGCGCGACGCGGTCGTCGCCACCTGGGTCAGCAAGCCGCTGCCGGACTGGTAGGAGGTGCCACTCATCACAACCGCTCCCCACCGCGACGGTCCGGACTCCCTTCGCGGCGGTCGTGATGGGTGGCACCTGCACGACCGCACCCCGCCGCCGCGGCCGGTGCACCCGTCGCGGCGGTTGAGGTGGGCGGCACCTGTGTAGACTGATGCGATGGAGCACCGCTCCCCCGCCTCGCGGCTGCGGCGCGGCGCCGGTCTCGGCCGCCACCGCGCCGGGG
>CAYTJW010000776.1:0-3209 GCA_964438135.1 uncultured Thermoanaerobaculia bacterium | reverse complement strand
CGAGCCACTTGTCGGACACGGTGGCGACGTCGACCGACGCCCAGGAGTGGCTGCTACTGTAGGACGAGGCGGTGCTCAGGACCCAGTCGTCGGTGCCGGAGGCCGCGGCGTGGGTCCAGCCGGCGGCGCCGCTCTCGAGGGTGTCGAGCCAGGTGCCGGCGGTGGTCGGGCCCTGCGGCGAGCCGGACCTCTGCACCGTGTTGGTCTCCTCCACCCCGGTGGCGGTGGAGACCGCGCGCACCACGTAGTAGTAGGTGGTGCCGCTGGCCACGCCGGAGGTGTCCGAGTAGCTGGTGGCGGTGACGCCGCTCGCGATGCGGTTGGTCGAGCCCGGGGTGAAGCCCGAGGTGGTCGAACGGTAGACGCTGTAGGTGAGGCCACCGGAGCACGCGGTGCCGGCGGTCCAGGCCAGGTTGAGGGTGCAGGTCGAGCTCGGCGGCGCGGTCACCGTCTGCAGGCCGGCGAAGGTCGGGGCCGACTGCCAGGTGATGGAGACGCTGCTCGCGTCCTGGACCGCCGTGCAGCCGGAGCCGGTGCCGGTGACCTTGCAGTTGTACGTGTGGGTGCCGGTGTCGTTGGCCGAGTAGCTGGTGCCGGTGGCGCCGGAGATGTTGGCGCCGTCCCGGGTCCACTGGTAGGTGAAGGGGCTGGTGCCGCCGGTCACCGAGACGCTCAAGGTCTGGGCGGCGCCCTGGCACAGGGTCAGCGGCCCGTTGGGGGTGACGTCGACGCTCGACGGGTTGCAGCTCGAGCAGCCGGTGGCGGTGGCGGTCGCCTGGGCGTAGTCCTTGGCCACGCCGCAGGCGTTGACGGCGCGGACGCGGAAGGTGTGGGAGGTGGTGCAGTCCGACGCCGTGTAGGTGGTCGAGGTCGAGCCGGCGGAAATGTTGTCCTGCGCCAGGCTGCCGTCGACGTAGAGCTGGAACTTGCGCGACGAGGTGCTCTGGCCGGCGTCACCCCAGGTGGCGTCGGGCAGGGTCCAGGAGACGTTGATCACGCGGCTCGCGCCGGGGGTGGCGGTGGTCGCAGCGGTGGTGAAGTTGGGCGCCCGCTCCGAGCGGTGGGACGGCTCGGTGCAGATCTTGCGGGTGACGATCTCCTCCTCGCCGGTGCCGCCACGGCGGTCGATCCAGACCGGCCACACCACGCCGTCGAAGACGGTGAAGCCCTGGTAGTCGCCGCGCTCGAAGGTGGAGGCGCCGCTCGCCCGCTCGTTGCCCTCCTGGGTGGAGATCTGCAGGGTCTCCCAGGTGGAGCCGCCGTTGGTCGAGCGCTTGACGAAGTAGTGGGTCTTCTGGCGGTCGGCGGCGGAGGTCGGGCTGAGGCGCGAGCGGTGGTAGCCGACGTAGATCGAGCCGTCCTTCTCGTCGACCCTCATGTAGCCGAGGAAGTTGTCGACCAGGTTGCCGTCGCCGGAGGTGATGTTGACCGGCGTCGACCAGGTCGAGCCACCGTTGTCCGAGTACATCAGGTAGAAGTCGTAGTTGCAGGTGTTGGTGTAGTTCGAGTCCCAGTTGGAGCAGGTCCACGCCGCCTGGGTGGTGCAGCTCGAGCTGAAGTCCTGCAGCACCACGTAGACGCGGCCGTAGAACGACGACCACGGGCAGCGGTCGACGTCGACGTTGGGCTGGGTCGGCACGCCGCGCTGGCACTGGGCGGGGAGGTTGTTCGACCAGTCGCCGAGGCGGGACTTGAGGGTCTTGGCCGACGGCGAGGCCCAGGTCGCGCCGCAGTCGGAGGAGCCGGCGATCTTGAAGGTCGAGTCGCCGTGGTTCTGCCACACCACGTAGACCTTGCCGTCGGCGGCGACGCTGATGTCGGGGGTGATCGCCTGGTAGGTCGAGGTCAGGTTGGTGCGGTTGACCCAGGTCGAGCAGTTGCTGGTCGAGCGGGCCACGATCTGCTGGTTGGAGTTGTGCCAGGTGACGTAGATGTTGCCGTAGCAGGACGAGCTGGGGGTGTTGTCGACCACGTGCCACTGCCGGTCCTCGGCGGTGGAGGCGCCCGGCCGCGCGCAGTCGGTCCAGCTCGAGCCGTTGTTGGTCGAGTACCGCATCATGGTGTAGGTCGAGCCGCAGGAGCCGGTGTTGCAGCCGATCTTGGAGTGGTAGATGCGGCCGGTCGAGGTCTGGTAGTAGCTGACCGGGTCGCACTCCCAGGTGGAGCCGGAGTTGTTGCCGACCACGCCGCTCGACCAGGTGGCGCCCCAGTCGGAGCTGCAGGCGCGGTGGTTGGAGGTCTCGCTGCCGCCGGCGACCGACGAGGCGATGAGGCGGGCCGGGTTGGCGAAGTCGACGGCGATGTCGACCTCGCCGCGGTCGGCGCTGTCGGCCGAGGTCAGGTTGAGGTCCGAGGCCCAGCCGCTGCCCATCGCCTCGGGCTCGCCGAGCGGGACGCCGGCATCGTCGAGGATGCGGGAGCAGTCGGGGCGCTGGCCCGTGGTCTCGTAGTAGTGGTCGATGGCCTCGCGCAGGTGGTGGGGGTACTGCAGCGGGCCGGAGGTGGGCAGGACGATGCCGTGCTTGAGCTTGTCCTGGCGGACGAAGAGCCGCTCCTCGATGGTCAGCAGGGCGTGGTCGTCGAAGTCGTCCTTGGGCAGGCCGTAGATCGACGCGTCGATGCGCCGCCCCTGGCGGTGCTGCTGGCACAGACGCTGGATCTCGGACAGGTCGGTGCGCTCGCGGCACTCCCAGTACCGCTCCAGCACCTCGGCCGGGTAGACCTCGTTGTCGGCGCGCTCCTGCGCCACCGACGGCGGGACCAACAGAACCGTACACGCCAGGACCACGAACGACAGCACCAGCTTCTTCATACGCCCTCCCCCGTCGTGATTCGATCCGGCCAGCGCGCCACCCCCGTGGGGCCCGCCGACCCTCGAGCGTTCCGAGCCGCACCTCTGTCCACGGCACGTCATGATCGGCGCTCATTAGAGCGCAACCGCGGGTGAGGAGGGTCACGCGAGCGCAACAACCGGGGCACATCTCGTCACACCAGCGTAAAACTTCGCGATCGACCCGCCGGCCTCCGCGCCCCCGCCCCGCGGCCCTCCGGGCCTCGCGCCGCGCGTCTCGCGCCGGGACCCGGCCAGTTGCAATGCACCTGGCCGCGTGGCAGCCTGGGCGGGGTCGGGTGGCGCCTCGCCCGCAACCGGTCGCACCGGCCGCCACCGGTCAGGCGCCTCGGGCCGCGCGGCCACCCGCCGCCAGGAG
>CAYTJW010000775.1:0-3212 GCA_964438135.1 uncultured Thermoanaerobaculia bacterium | reverse complement strand
GCCGGCGCGGCCGGTCGACGGCGAGGCGGCCCGCGTCGCGCTCGGGCGCTACGCCGCCGCGCTCGGGCTCGAGCCGGTGGGGTAGTCACCCTCCCTGGAAACGCCCGGCCGGCGGCGAGCAGCACCGGGGCCGCCGCGGCCTGGTCGCGCGCTGCCGCCCCTGCGGCGAGGCTCAGACCGGCGGGGGGGGTGGGGCCGTCCCGACCCTCTGCCCGCCGCGGATCACCTGCTGGCAGGGGTTGTCGCCGATGGCGTAGGCGAGCACGGCCGGGCGGTCGACGTCCCAGGCGACCCAGTCGGCGACCTTGCCGACCTCGAGGGTGCCGTGGCTGGCGTCGAGGCCGAGGGCGCGGGCGCCGTTGCGGGTCACCCCGGCCAGGGCCTCCTCCGGGGTGAGGCGGAACAGGGTGCAGCCCATGGAGAGCACGAGCAGGATCGAGGTCAGCGGCGAGGTGCCGGGGTTGCAGTCGGTGGCCAGGGCGACGGGGACGCGGTGGCGGCGCAGCTCCTCGACCGGCGGCAGCCGCGTCTCGCGCAGGACGTAGAAGGCGCCCGGCAGCAGCACCGCCACCGTGCCGGAGGCGGCCATCACCCGCACCCCTGCCGGCGACAGGTGCTCCAGGTGGTCGGCGGACAGGCCGTGCCAGCGGCCGACCAGCTCGGCGCCGCCCGAGTCCGACAGCTGCTCGGCGTGCAGCTTGACCGGCAGGCCGAGGCGGCGGGCGGCCGCGAACAGACGCTCCACCTGGGCGGGGGTGAAGGCGATCCGCTCGCAGAAGGCGTCCACCGCGTCGGCCAGGCCCTCGGCCGCGACCGCCGGCAGGACCCGCTCGCACACCTCGTCGACCCAGGCGTCCGGCCGGCCGGCCATCTCCGGCGGCACGGCGTGCAGGCCGAGGAAGGTGGTGCGCACCTCGACCGGCCAGCGGCGGCCGAGGGCCCGCGCGACCCGCAGCATCTTCAGCTCGTTCTCGAGGTCGAGGCCGTAGCCGGACTTGACCTCGACCGTGGTCACCCCCTCGGCGAGGAGACGGCGGAGCCGGCGGGAGGCGCTCGCCTCCAGCTCCTCGGCGCTGGCGGCGCGGGTGGCGCGGACGGTGGACGCGATGCCGCCGCCCGAGCGGGCGATCTCCTCGTAGGTCGCCCCCTGGAGCCGGAGCTCGAACTCCGCCGCCCGGTCGCCGCCGTGGACCAGGTGGGTGTGGCAGTCGACCAGGCCGGGGGTGACCCAGCGGCCGCCGAGCTCCTCGACCTTCGCCGCCAGCTGCCGCGGCGGCCCCGGCAGGTCGGCCCGCCGCCCCACCCAGGCGATGCGGCCGTCGCTCGCGGCGACGGCGCCGTCCTCGATGGCGCCGTAGGGGGCGGTGCCCTCGGCCATGGTGGCGAGGCGGGCGTCGAGCCAGAGGAGGTCCCACATGGGGGAATCGTACACCGCCGCAGCAACCATGGCCCCTCGGTGGCGTACTCTTGGGGTGGCGAGGCTGGCCGGCGGGGGAGGGCACCGTGGACGGGACCGTTCTGCTGGTGGTGCTGCTGACAGGGTTCGCGGCCCAGGCGCCGCCACCGGTGGTGCCCGAGACGGCCCACCGCGAGCTCCCCGAGCCCGGGGTCGGGCCGGTCCGGGACCTCCCGAAGGCGGTCGCCAGGCCGGCGGCGGTGGAGCGCGACGGCCACGTCAGCGTCCAGGTCAACGTCGCCCCGGGCGGCCTCGACCGGCTCGGCGACGCGGCCAACGAGCCGTCGATCGCGGTCGACCCGACCGCCCCCGACCGGCTGGTGGTCGGCTGGCGCCAGTTCGACTCGGTGAGCTCGAGCTGGCGCACCGCGGGCCGGGCGTGGTCGAGCGACGGGGGTCGCACCTGGACCTTCCCCGGCGCCCTCGACTCGGCCTTCCGCTCCGACCCGGTCCTGGCGGCGGCGAGCGACGGCCTGGTGTACTACTACAGCCTGACCGTCGACTCGGGCTCGGGCTGCATCCGCTGCGACATGTTCCGCTCCACCGACGGCGGCCGCAGCTTCGACGCCCCCCGCGCCGCCTGGGGCGGCGACAAGGCCTGGGTGGCGGTCGACCGGAGCGGCGGGGCCGGCGACGGCCGGCTCTACGCGGCCTGGAGCCCGGAAGGGGGGTGCACCGGCCGGCTGGTCTTCACCCTGTCGGCCGACGCCGGCGAGTCGTTCCTCGAGCCGCTCGAGCTGTGGCCCGACCCGTCCTGGGGCTCGCTCGCGGTCGGCCCGGAGGGAGAGCTGTATGTCGCGGGCAACCTCTCCCTGGAGGACCTGCGCACCTTCGTCGTCGCCCGCTCGCTCGACGCCGCCTGGGCCGACGGCGCCCCCTCGTTCGACTACTCCCTGGTCGACCCGGGCGGGGAGCAGCTCGCCTTCGGCGGGCCCAACCCCGGCGGCCTGGTCGGCCAGGTGTGGGTCGGGGTCGACGCCTCGGGCGGGCCCGACCACGGCACCGTCTACCTGCTCGCCTCGGTCGACCCGCCCGGCGCCGACCCCTGCGACGTCCACCTGCTGCGCTCGACCGACCGGGGCGAGACCTGGGGCGAGCCCCAGCGCATCCACGACGACGACCGCGGCGCCTGGCAGTGGTTCGCGACCCTGGCCGTGGCCCCGACCGGCCGCCTCGACGCGGTCTGGGTCGAGTCCCTGGGCCCGGCCGAGCCCAACCGCGGCGAGCTGGTCTTCACCTCCTCCTCGGACGGCGGCCGGACCTGGTCGCCGGCCGAGGCGGTGAGCCCGCCGTTCGACAGCTTCCTCGGCTGGCCGCGCCAGAACAAGCTCGGCGACTACTACCACATGGTGGCCGACGCGGTCGGCTCGGACCTGGTCTACGCCGCCACCTTCACCGGCGGCCAGGACGTCTACTACCTGCGCCTGGGCGACCGGGACTGCGACGCGAACGGCGTCGCCGACGGGCAGGACCTGGCCGCGGGCACGGCGCGGGACTGCGACGGCGACGGCCTGCCGGACGCCTGCGAGGTGGCCGCCGGGGCCGAACGGGACGCCGACGGCGACGGCCTGCTGGATGCCTGCGAGCCGCCGTCACCGACGCCCCGCCGGCCGGAGGGCCGGCGCCGGCCCTGAGGCGGCGGACCGCCTCACCCGCCGACGTCGGCCTCGACCGTGGCCAGGTCCAGGGCCCGGACCAGCTCGCCGGCGCGCGGGACCAGATCGGGCCAGCAGCCGTCGCCGTACATCAGCTCCGC
>CAYTJW010000774.1:0-3213 GCA_964438135.1 uncultured Thermoanaerobaculia bacterium | reverse complement strand
GCCGTGCCCGTCGAAGATCGGGATGGTCAGGCTGCCGCGGAGCAGCTCGTGGCCGGTCTCCTTGATGATCCCCAGCTCCTGCAGGCGGCCGCGGATGGTCTGACCGTTCTTCCACTCCTTGCGCGGGATGTGGTAGCCGAGGGTGCGGTTGGAGTAGCCGAGCTTGAAACGGTCGACCATCTCCGCCGACTCGAGACCCCGGCTCCGCAGGTACTCGGCCGGCTCGGGGAAGCGCTTGAAGGTCTCGTGGTAGTAGAGCGCGACCCGCGTCCGCAGCTCGGAGTCGTCGGCGTCCGGCTCCACCACCACCGGCAGCTTGGGCGCGATCGAGCGCCTCGGCGGCGGACGGTCCGCCGGCCCCTGGGTCAGCCCCGGGTAGTCGGCGCGCAGGATTTCGACCGCGTGCGGGAAGGTCACCCCCTCGACCTTCATCACCCAGTCCACCACCGAGCCCTTGGCCCCGCAGCCGAAGCAGTGGAAGACGTTTCGCTCGGGGTCGATCGAGAGGCTCGGGTCTGAGTCGGGGGAGTGAAACGGGCACCGACCCCGCAGGTCCTTGCCCACCCGTTTCAGCTCCACCCCCCGCGCCTCGGCCAGGCGCTGGAGGCTGACCTCCCGCTTCAACCGCTCGAGCTCGTCGTCGGGGATCCGGGGCATGTGAGCCTCCCTGTCAGAAACCCTGTCAAGGGGGTCGGTGGAGAAATCCTGGGCTCGACAACCATCGCTCGGGAATTTACGATATTCGTTAGTCAACGTCAAGCCTCGACGCTCCATGTTGGAAACCGGGGCTATAGTCGGAGGTGGCAAGTGCAGGGTTCTCTGGAGCTTGGAGTGAAGCAGAAGACCTTGGAGGGTTTCGGGCAGCGGCTGGCGGCGATCCGCAAGAGCCGTGGCCTTACCCAGGCTGAGCTGGGCGCCGCCGTCGGCGTGTCTAATCGGGTGATCGCGTACTACGAGCAGGACGATGCGCAGCCACCGGGGGCGATGCTGGTGGACCTGGCGCGGGCGCTCGGAGTAACGACAGACGAGATGCTCGGCGTCAAACCCGCCAAGGGCCTTTCTGACCCGAAGACCGCGCGGCTCGTCAAGCGGCTGCGGCGAATCGAGGAGCTGCCACCCGCTGACCAGCGGGCGGTGCTCAAGGTCCTCGACGCAATGCTGGAAAGCCGCGGCGCGGCTAGCGCCAGCGGAGGGTAAGGGATGGCGCGGAAGACAGCCGCGGCGGCCAGCACAGATCGGGTCTTCTCAAGCCTCCCGCAGGAACGACGGGTGGTGGCAGACGACGGGACAAGCTGATGGCCCAGAAGAGCGCCATCGAGTGGACTCACTCCACCTGGAATCCCATCCGCGGGTGCACCAAGGTGAGCCCCGGCTGCAAGCACTGCTACGCCGAGGCCTTCGCCGAGCGGTGGCGAGGGGTCAAGGGCCACCCCTACGAGCAGGGGTTCGACCTGCGGCTCGTGCCTGAGGCCCTCGAAGCGCCCCTCGCCTGGAAGCGGCCGAGGACGATCTTCGTCAACTCCATGAGCGACCTGTTCCACGAGGAGGTCCCGCTGGACTACATCCAGCGCGTGTTCGACGTGATGGTCCGCGCGGACTGGCACACGTTCCAGATCCTCACCAAGCGCAGCGAGCGGCTGCGCGAGCTGGCGCCGCAGCTGCCTTGGCCGAGAAACGTGTGGCAGGGCGTGACGGTCGAGAGCCAGAGCTACGTGCACCGGATCCGCGACCTCGAGACGGTACCGGCGGCGGTGCGGTTCCTGTCGTTGGAGCCTCTGCTGAGCGCAATCCCCACCCTCCCCCTGGACGAGATCCACTGGGTGATCGTGGGGGGCGAGAGCGGCCACCGGGCGCGGCCCATGAAGGCCGAGTGGGCTCGCGAGATCCGCGACCACTGCCTGCGGCACGGCGTGCCGTTCTTCTTCAAGCAGTGGGGCGGGCGTGCACCGAAGAAGGCGGGACGACTCCTCGACGGCAGGACTTGGGACGAGATGCCCGTTGTGGAGGCCGAGCGCGAGGAAGCTCTCGCCTAGCTGCGCGTGGGGAAGGTGACCTTCGTGTTCGGCCCAAAGGTGCCACGTCGGCTGTGGTCCGGCCGTTCCACGACAATGACGCGGTCAGCCTCGAGCTGTTTGAGGACAGCCGTGTAGTTCCTCTCGATGAAGGGCTGGCCGACCGAGTGCTCCTCGTAGATCTCATGGCGAGTGACGGTACGCCCGGCGAAGGCAGCCAGGAGCATGTCCCTGAGGTCGTCGAGAGGGCGGTTGAGCTCGAAGAGGAGCTGCTGGGAAGAGTCGAACGCCGGCATGTAGGTGAAGGTCGGCACGCCCTGGTGTGCCTCTGAGCTGTACTTGGCCATGATGGTCTTCATGACGTCGTAAGCCTTGAAGTCCTTCGAAACGAGAATCAAGTGATGGCTGGTGCGGCGCTCGAACTCATCCTTGAAGCAGAACGGGAGGACGAAACGGGCGCCCTGCTGCTGGAGGGCGACACAGAAGGCGTTGACCACGGTCGCCTCACGCTGGTCCGGGCTCATGCCGTCGAGGTCACTACGGAGGCGGTCGGCACACTCGGAGCCAAACAAGGCGCACATGTTCTCGCGGAAGCAGGGGTTGGAAAGCGCGGCGTTGATCCGGCGATAGTTGAAGAAGAAGATGCAGTCGCAGCCCCAGCTCTTCAGAAGCGCCCTGAAGAGACGGAGGCTTACGCCCTTGTACCCCCACGGATCGATGAACGCGAGGATCGGTATGGTCGGTACCGCTTCGAAGCGCTGCGCGATGCTGTCACCGACCTCCTCGTTCCAGAGCTGTGGTGGATAGCGGAGCCGCTCGATCCCAGGGAGGCTGCGGATCGCCTCCTCCAGAGCCCGGACGTTCGCCTGGTCCCTGTCGTTGAAGATGGTCACGAAACGCTGAGCGTAGCCAGGGGTCTCGATAGCTTTCTGCAGAACCCGCAGCGGTGTGGCGGGTGTGCCATCACGGTATCTGCCAGGGCCGGCGAAGAGGTCCACGTACCCGATGCGCTTGTCCGGTCGACGACGGTCACGGTCACGAACGGCGGTGATGATGCGAGCCCAGGCGTCGAAGTACTTCTCGACTATCTCGGTCTTCACCTCCGACTGCTCCCGAACCTCGTCGAAGAAGTCGTCCCGGGACATGCTGTCGGCGGCTGTGTAGAACCGCGTGGTTCCGGCTGAGAAGCGCGTTTCGGGTT
>CAYTJW010000773.1:0-3221 GCA_964438135.1 uncultured Thermoanaerobaculia bacterium | reverse complement strand
CGTCTCTACGGGGTGCAGTGCCGGGCCCACCAGGGCCGCCACGGCTGACGCCGGCGCCGCGTTCCGTTTCCACCCGCCGGCCGGCGCCAACCTCACCCTCCGCTCGCCGGCGCCCGGCGCCGTGCTCGATGGCGGCGCCTCGCGCCGGCTCGGCCCCCTGCTCGGGCGCTCGCTCCCGCGCCACCTGCGGCGCGTCTGGCCGGTGCTCGTGGTCGATGGTACAATCGCCTGGGTCCCCGGAGTCTGGCAGGCACGTCGGTCAGGCCTGCCGTGGGGCCTGGTGGTGGAGGTCGCCCGCACATGAACAGCCTGCGCGTCGTGTACACCGCTGACCAGATCCGCGACCGCGTCGCCGACGTCGCCGGCCGCATCGCCCAGGACTACCAGGGCAAGGAGCTGGTGCTGCTCGGGATCCTCAAGGGGGTGGCGTTCCTCCTCGCCGACCTCGCCCGCTGCCTGCCGCGACCGGTCGAGTACGAGTTCGTCGACGTGACGACCTCGGCCGGCGAGCGCGGCGAGGTCGTCAGCCTCACCTACGCCACCCACTTCAACGTCACCGGCCGGCACGTGCTGATCCTCAAGGACGTCCTCCACAGCGGGGTGACCGAGAACTACCTCGCCACCCACCTGTCGCAGCAGCGGCCGGCCTCGATCGAGGTGGTGGCGCTAGTCGACAAGCCGCACCTGCGCAGCGTCAACCTGAGCGCGCGCTACGCGGTCTTCAACGACGTGCCGGACGGCTTCCTGGTCGGCTACGGCCTCGGCATGGGGCGCGGGCAGTACTCCAACCGCCCCGAGCTGTGCATCGTCGAGGGCATGGACCCGGGGGAACAACAGCCACGCTGAGCCGGTTCGCACCAGGGGTTCCGGCCAGCTGCGCGGCGTCCCCCGCGGGGTCGCCGAGACGCCCGCCGCGGGCGACGATGTCACCCCGGTCGCCACGGCTGGCAGGGAGCTTGCGTAGAATGGACACGGCACGCACCCCCGTCGCCACCTGACGGGGAGGGAATGGCATGAATCAGACCGTCCGCACCGTCCTGATGTGGCTCGTGATCCTGGTCGCGGCCGCGCTCATCTTCAGCGTCCTGCGCGGTTACTCGGGCGGCGCCCGGGAGGTGATGTTCTCGGAGTTCCTCGACGCGGTCGCCGCGGACCAGGTCAAGGGGGTGCTGATCAAGACCGACGAGATCCGCATCCGCTCCGCCGCGGTCGACACCTCCACCCCCCGCCCGCGCTACGACGGCTTCACCTACGACCCCGGCTACCCCGACCTGATCAAGGACCTGCGCGCCCACAACGTCGCCATCGAGGTCGAGAAGTCGTCCGACGGGCGGCTCCTGACCGCCCTCCTGTCGTGGGCGCCGCTGCTCATCCTGGTCGGCCTGTGGTTCGTGTTCTTCCGGCAGATGCAGTCGGGCGGCACCAAGGCCATGTCGTTCGGCAAGTCCAAGGCCAAGCTGCTGTCCCCGGAGCAGAAGCGGGTCACCTTCGCCGACGTGGCGGGGGTCAACGAGGCCAAGGAGGAGCTCGAGGAGATCATCGAGTTCCTCAAGGACCCGAAGAAGTTCCAGCGGCTCGGCGGCAAGATCCCCAAGGGCGTACTGCTGATGGGCTCGCCCGGCACCGGCAAGACCCTCCTCGCCCGGGCGGTGGCGGGCGAGGCCGAGGTGCCGTTCTTCTCGATCTCCGGCTCCGACTTCGTGGAGATGTTCGTCGGCGTCGGCGCCTCGCGCGTCCGCGACCTGTTCGAGCAGGGCAAGAAGAACGCCCCCTGCATCGTCTTCATCGACGAGATCGACGCCGTCGGCCGTCACCGCGGCGCCGGGCTCGGGGGCGGCCACGACGAGCGCGAGCAGACGCTCAACCAGCTCCTGGTCGAGATGGACGGCTTCGAGTCCAACGACGGGGTGATCCTGATCTCCGCCACCAACCGGCCCGACGTCCTCGACCCTGCCCTCCTCCGGCCCGGCCGCTTCGACCGCCGTATCGTCGTCAACCCGCCCGACGTCAGGGGCCGGGAGGGCATCCTGCGCGTCCACACCGCCAAGATCCCGCTCTCCGCCGACGTCGACCTCGGGGTCCTGGCCCGCTCCAGCCCCGGCTTCTCCGGCGCCGACCTGGCCAACCTGGTCAACGAGGCGGCCCTGCGCGCCGCCCGGCTCAACAAGATGAAGGTCGACATGGCGGACTTCGAGTTCGCCAAGGACAAGGTCATGATGGGCTCGGAGCGCCGCTCGCTGGTCATGTCCGACGAGGAGAAGCGGAACACGGCCTACCACGAGGCCGGCCACGCCCTGGTCGCGGCGCTCGAGCCGGCCGCCGACCCGCTCCACAAGGTCACCATCATCCCCCGCGGCATGGCCCTCGGCGTCACCCAGCAGCTTCCGGTCGAGGACCGCTACACGGCCTCGGTCAGCTACCTTCAGAGCGAGCTCCGGGTGCTCATGGGAGGCCGGCTGGCCGAGGAGCTGGTGCTCGGCCCCGACCACATCACGACCGGTGCCCGTGGCGACATCGAGCGCGCCACCGAGCTGTCCCGCAAGATGATCTGCGAGTGGGGGATGAGCCCCACCCTGGGCCCCCTCACCTTCGGCAAGCGCGAGGAGGCGATCTTCCTCGGCAAGGAGTTCGCCCGCCACCAGGACTACTCCGAGGCCACCGCGGTCGCGATCGACCAGGAGATCCGTCGCACCGTGCTGGAGGCCTACCAGGCGGCCAGGCGCATCCTCCAGGACCACCGCGCCGCGCTCGAGGCCATCGCCGCCGCCCTGCTCGAGCACGAGGTGCTCGACGGCGACGACATCTACCGCCTGATCATGGTCCACTCCGGTGTCGACGCCCGCGCCCTCAAGCAGGCCGCGGCGACGGCGACGGCGTCCAGCGGGGAGCCCGAGCCCGGGGAGCCGGCCGCCGCGGCGGGGTCGGTGTGAGCCACCCGGCCCCCCTCGACCGGCGCCAGGTGGCCCGACGCGGAGGCCGGCGGCGGCCATGACGACGGCAGCCACCGGGGCTCGCCGGGCGCGGCTGGAGGCCCTGTGGCGGCCGACCCGACCGCTGGTCATGGGGATCCTCAACTGCACCCCCGACTCCTTCTCCGACGGCGGTCGCTTCCTCGACCCGGAGGTGGCGCTGGGCCACGCCCTCCGCCTGCTCGACGACGGCGCCGACCTGGTCGACGTCGGCGGCGAGTCGACCCGACCCGACGCCGCCCCGGTGGCGGC